>CALBKB010000078.1 GCA_937892635.1 uncultured Clostridia bacterium | reverse complement strand
CGAGGAAATGAGCAGCGATGCGCTACGTGTGCTGGCCGTTGCCTGCAAGACCCTCGACGCCGTACCGGAAAACCCGACCAGTGAAGATCTGGAAAAGGATCTGACCTTCTTAGGCCTGGTTGGCATGATCGACCCGCCCAGACCCGAGGCCAAGGCCGCCGTTGCCACCTGCCGTAAGGCGGGCATTAAGCCGGTCATGATCACCGGCGACCATGTTGTCACCGCCTCGGCCATTGCCAAGGAATTGGGCATTTTGGAAGAAGGCGACCGTGCCATCACCGGTGCACAGCTGGACGAAATGACCGACGAGGAGTTGGATGCCCAAGTACAAAACATCTCGGTCTACGCCCGCGTTTCGCCTGAAAACAAGATTCGCATTGTCAAGGCTTGGCAGCGCAAGGGGCAAGTTGTTTCCATGACCGGTGACGGCGTTAACGACGCCCCCGCCCTCAAAGCCGCTGATATCGGTTGCGCCATGGGTATTACCGGTACCGACGTGGCCAAGGGTGCGGCTGACATGACGCTGACTGACGATAACTTCGCCACCATCGTTGACGCGGTACGCGAAGGTCGCGGCATCTACGCCAACATTAAGAAGGTGGTTGGTTTCCTGCTGGGCACCAACATCGGCGAGATCTTCACCGTCTTCTTTGCCATGCTGTTGTGGCATAAGGCTCCGCTGGCGTCCATGCAGTTGCTTTGGATTAATCTGGTTACCGACTCTCTACCCGCCATCTCGCTGGGTATGGAAGACGTGGAAGATGACGTTATGGATAAGAAACCCAAGCCCAAGAGCGAAGGTATTTTTGCTCACGGTCTGGGCATTCGCGTAGTCCTGCAAGGCTGCATGTTCGGCGCCCTCTCGCTGATTGCCTTCTGGATCGGCAGCAACTTCGCCACCAATCTTAACGAAGCCAACATGGCCGGCGGTCAGACGCTTGCCTTTATCGTTCTGGCCCTCTCCCAGGTGGTGCAGGCCTTTAACATGCGTTCCGAGCACTCCCTCTTTGCCATCGGGCCGTTCACCAATAAAAAACTCAATCTCTCGGCACTTGCCTCCTTCGTGCTGGTACTGCTGGTGCTCTTTGTGCCGGGCCTCAACAGCGCCTTCGATCTGGTGATCCTCGAATGGTGGAAATATCTGGTCGGCTTAGGTTTGGTTCTTGTGCCGCTGCTGGTGATGGAAATCAGCAAAGCCATCGGCTTAATCAAACCGCACAAACACAAATAATCAAAAAGGACTTGTCATATGACAAGTCCTTTTTTTATGCCGTAATAGCTAAAATAGGCTTCTTCCATGGGAATCCATTCCTTTTTAAAGCGCTCGGCCATGCGTGGATTTCTTTGACGGATGCGGCGCATCTGCTCGTCAGGTTCGACATCGCAAAAAACGGTCAGATCAGCATAATTGCCGAAATAAGGATGATGGCTGTACGAGCCTTCCACGATTCTCCACCCTGCCCCCACCTGCTTTTGCTCGCCCATAGCCATGGTTTGGCAATCAAACCGGCGATAGGTGAAGGGCTGATCGGAATGAATATGCGGCAACACTTCCTCGATAAAACGCTCGTAATGAATATTGCCACCCGGCGTGCTCAGCCGTTCGGGGGTGCGCAGCTGGGGCGGCAAAAAGAAATCGTCCATGGATATGACACAGGCGCCGGTCACGGCTGCCAAATCGGCGGCTAAGGTCGATTTGCCGGCGCCGGCACGCCCGTCAATCGCCGTAACGCGACCCATGCGCTCAAGCACGGGAATCAAGCGAGCCATATGGACCGACACCAGTCGATACGAAGGGGCTTCGGCGCGGCGGTAGGCTTGACTGTGATGGACGGGATGCGGATGACAACGATACTCGTTGATCTGTTCTTTGGCTTGCGGCATCAGCTCGATCACCGCATTCAGCCAAGGATTGATATCTTCCCGTTCCCATTCCGATAACCGGAAGAGAGCATAAAGCCACTCGGCAGGCAGACCTTTTGCCTTCCACGCATCCAAATGCACGCGGCAAACTCGATCCGATATCGCCTCGCACAATACCCCCTCACGCGGGGACACTGCAACAAATTCCTCGTCGAAATACTGTTTAACGGCATCGCTCATCAGATGCTCGGCGCCGTTGGCGGCCTGATAACAAAGCTTAATAAGGTCCTGCGGGCAGATGGCAGGATGAGCCGCCACCTGCCCGCGCAGATACTCCAATGGATTCATGTTACACCAATTCAAAGGTATAGTTGATATATTTGTGGTAGTGTTCGCCCTGTTTGAGCACCGGCGAAGGGAAGTCGGGACGGTTGGGGCTATTGGGATGGATGGCCGGCTCAATGGCAAAACCGCGATAGGCGCCGATATTTTCGGCCAAACCCTGACCGGTATAGAGCTGAAGACCGGGCATATCGGTGGCAAGGGTCATACGGGCACCGCGCAGTTCACAGGTGGCCGCCTTGCCTTCACCGTCCAAAATGAAGAAGGTATCAAAATCCTGACCGATGACATGAGGGGTACGGAAATCGTGCGCACCCGATACCGGAACGGGATCGCCGACGGGGATCAACTCCTCGTCTACCTGCAGATAGGTCGAAGCGTTCATCCACAGCACGGTATCCAACGCACCGCCACCGCCACCGATGTCAAAGTACATATGGGTGGTGGGAGCATAGAGGGTGTCGGCATCGGTATCGGCGTCAAAGTCGATACGCAGGGTATCGTTAATCACCGTGTAGGTCACACTGGCCGAAAGATTACCGGGGTAACCGTTATCGCCTGCGGGCGAGGTGATGCCCAGCACCAGGCTGTTCTGACCGACCGGCTGCGCTTTCCAAACGCGCTTATCGAACGCATGAGGACCGCCGTGGAGCTGATTATCTCCCTCGTTGGACGCAACCACGTACTCTTTGCCGTTGAGCGTGAAACGGGACTTGGCGATGCGGTTGGCGTAGCGGCCAACGATGGCACCAAGATAGTTGGGGCACTCCTGATACTCCTTGGGGGTGGACAGACCGACACCCATCTCGCGCCCATCGAGTTTAATGGAGAGCATGACAGCACCCAGCGTCATAATCTCAACCGAAAGGCGGTCGGACGCAAGGGTATATTTTTCATAACCGTAAAAGTCGGTTTTCGTAATCATAGTTCGTTACCTCTTTTTATTTTTTTCGATACTGACGCAGGTCGTTGCCGCGGAAGGGCAGAACCAAAAACTCGCCCGACAAGCGGGACACAATACTTTGGGAATACATCTCATTGATACGATCAGCGTCAATATTGGTGCTGACGATCATCGGCTTGCGCATGTTGATGCGATTATTAATCAGGGTGTAGACCACCGACTCGGTGAACTGGGTGACCATTTCGGTGCCCAAATCGTCGATAATGAGCAGATCACAGGAATCGTATTTGTCCAGATTGCGGTTTTCTTTATTAAATTTAACCGCTTCAAAATCGGCGATGATGTTGGAGATGCTATCATACACCACCGAGAAACCTTGGTCAATCACATGACGGGCGACTGCCGAGGATAAAAAGGTCTTGCCCACACCGGTGCCGCCGGTAAAGAGCAGATTGCCCGATTTGTCTGAAAAATTCTCGGCATAGTCCTTAACGCGGTTAAAGATGCGCTCCATCGCCTTGCGGATGCCGTTTTCTTCGGGATATAGATCCAGCTTAAAAGTCTTGAAGGTCTGCACCTCCATGAGCTTAGCCAACTTGGTACGGGAAGCCGCTTCCTTGTTAAGCGCTTTGCGATAGCAGGAGCACATTTTCCCCTGAACAAAGCCTTCGTCGGAGCATTTGGAACAGTGATATTTGAGCTCCAAATAGTCGACCGGAAATCCGCTTTGCACCAACAGCTCGGCGCGGGCGGCCAGATGGTCCACGGCGATGGCACGCGTCTCTTTTTTCGAGGGAGCTTTCCCTCCGAAGGTGGCGGCGATCAGTTCCCGATATTTGCGGGACAACTGGGCGTCAATGGTGCGAATCTTGGGATCCTTTTTATAGGCTTCGGCGCGGCGACGTTCCAAATCGGCAATGCTTTGCTCGCGACGGCGACGAAACTGCTCGTCCACCGCCTCAATGATGCTCACATCATAAGCCATAGCTTATTCCTCCTCCCCTTCGACCACCCAGAATGGCACGAAAAGGTCTTCTTTTTGAATGGTGATCTCACTATTGTTTTTGAGTTTGCGGCCGCCTTTTTTAGGCTTGGGCACCGTGAGGGGCGCCGCTTGGTTTTTCATATCCGAAACGCTGCGGCAGCCCGCTTCATAACTGTTTTGCAATATCTTATTCATATAGGCAAAGCTGAGTTTGCCGGTATTATCCACCGTTTGCTCAAAAGCATAGACGATCTCTTCCACACCATAGCCCAACGAATCGGTCCAGGCAGAAAGAAAATTACGTTCTTTGGTCGAAAGCGCGCGGTCGATACCCAACGCCGCCTTGACCCGCCCTTCCACCGCACGAGCGCGGCGCAATGCCTCGATCTTCTCGTTGGCGGTTTGGGCCGTTGTGATGCCTTCCTCGGCCCAAGCGGCTCCGGTGACATACATATACTGGGTGCCCGTTTTGCCCGCCTCTTGACAATACTCCAACAAAAGGGCAATAACCGAGGCCGATAAACCAATGGTATCATACAGGTTGTAAATGGTATTGATCTCAGCGGGTGAAAGCGCCTTGTTGCGAATACGCTCAGCCTGACAGAAAAGTTCAGCCAAGGTACGATCCTGTGAAGCGCGCAAAGCGATCGACTCACCCGAATAGACAGGCATCGCCGAAGACGAAGACTGCGAGGAGGCCAGCAGGAGGGTTGCGCCGTTTTTACGCAACACACCGTTTTTGATCCAATACGCTATCGCCTCGCTCACCGCTTGTTGGGAAAGATTGCAGGCGACGCCGAGTTCGGCATCGGTAACGCTGACATCTTCATGCCGCAACAAATACAGCAGCACTTTGAGCGCGTCACCCTCGCAAGCAGCCAGATGACGATCCACCACCGCTGCCGGAATGACAACAAAATTTTTCAGCCCGCCTGAAGCGAAGAGATATGATGCCATGCGCCTATTCCTCCCTCGTTACGACAATTACCTTCCTAATATATCATAAAAAATGCACAAAAACAAGGGCGGCATCACAAAAAACAAGGCATCTCACCGCAGCTTACTTCCATATATTCATCTTTTCCTTGTTTTCCTGCATAAACTCATAAAAAATTCTTGACACACCCCCAAAATGAGCGTATAATTGTTGCATATTTATTCATTTAGAGGCATAATCATGACGAAAGTATTTATTGATGGCAGTGCCGGCACGACCGGACTGCGCATGGAAGAGCGGCTCAGTAACCGTGACGATATTATACAGATCAAACTGCCGGAGGACAAGCGCAAAGATTTGGCAGCGCGCAAGCAAGCGCTCAACAGCGCCGATATTGCCTTTTTGTGTCTGCCTGATGCGGCGGCCATGGAAGCGGTGTCGCTGGTTGAGAATGAGCATACGGCTATCATTGACACATCAACCGCCCATCGCGTGCAGGAGGGTTGGGTCTACGGCATGCCCGAACTGAGCGGACAGCGTGAGCGCATTGCCGCTGCCAAGCGGATTGCCAATCCCGGCTGTCATGCCAGCGGGTTTATTGCTTTGGTCGAGCCGTTGGTAACGGCCGGCGTGATAGCAGCCGATACGCCGCTGACCGCCTTTTCCTTAACCGGCTATTCGGGCGGCGGCAAGAAGATGATTGCTGAATATCAATCCAACGAGCGCGTCCCGCTCTTGGATGCGCCACGGCAATACGGACTTGGCCAAGCCCATAAACATCTACCCGAAATGGTCAAGGTGTGCGGTCTGAGCACGGCGCCTGTTTTTTGTCCGATTGTGGGCGATTTTTATGCCGGCATGGAAGTGACGGTAGCCCTGCACGGTATTGACAAAAAACAGGTAGAAGAGGTATACTACCAAAGATATGCCAAAGGGCTGATTCGTTTTGTTGCGCAAGAGAGCGAAGACGGTTTTCTATCGGCCGCAACCCATGTCGGGCGTGACGATATGACCGTTACGGTGCACGGCAACGATCAGCGCCTGCTGCTGGTGGCCCGTTTTGATAATTTAGGCAAGGGCGCATCGGGCGCAGCCATTCAAAATATGAATATCCTTATGGGTGTCGAGGAATCGAAAGGATTAGAGGTTTAACATGAAAACAATTGCAGGCGGCGTCTGCGCCGCCAAAGGCTTTACCGCAAACAGCATTCATTGCGGCATTCGCCACAACCGTACCAAACGGGATCTATCGTTGATATACAGCAGCCAGCCGGCCACGGCGGCTGCCGTTTATACGACCAATCTGGTCAAAGGCGCACCGCTGACAGTGACCAAGCAACACCTCCAAAACGGTATCGCACAAGCCATCATCTGCAACAGCGGCAACGCCAACACCTGTAATGCCGACGGCATCGCCATTGCCGAAGCCATGAGCCGGCTGACGGCTGATGCCCTGGGCATTGATGCGGACGATGTTGTTGTGGCATCCACCGGCGTTATTGGTCAGCCTTTGCCGCTCGAACCTATCAGTGCCGGTATCCCCTCCTTGGCGGCCGGCTTGAGCGACAACGGTTCCGATGCCGCCGCTGAAGGCATCATGACCACCGATACTGTCAAAAAAGAGATCGCGGTGGAATTTGAGATCGGCGGCAAAACCTGCCGCATCGGCGGCATTGCCAAGGGCAGCGGCATGATCCATCCCAATATGGCTACCATGCTGGTTTTCATCACCAGTGACGTTGCCATTACCGCGCCCCTGCTGCAAAAGGCACTCTCTTGCGATATTACCAATACCTTTAATATGCTCTCGATCGACGGCGACACATCAACCAACGATATGGTTACCGTACTGGCCAACGGACTGGCTCAGAATCCGATCATCAACAGCGAGGGGGACGATTTTGCCGCCTTTTGTAAGGCGCTTAACTCAGTAACCGTCTATCTGTGCCGAGCCATTGCCGGCGACGGCGAGGGCGCAACCAAACTGCTCGAATGTAAGGTGTCGGGTGCCGCCGATGAGGCAACGGCCAAAACGGTGGCCAAATCGGTCATTTGCTCCTCCCTCTTAAAGGCGGCCATGTTTGGCGCCGATGCCAACTGGGGCCGCGTGCTATGCGCCATCGGCTACTCGGGCGCCGACGTTGACGTCAACCGTGTCGACGTCTGCTTCCGCAGCAATAAGGGCACGATAGAGGTCTGCCGCGACGGGGCGGGCGTAGTCTTCTCCGAGGAGCTGGCCAAAGAGATTCTGATGGAAAAAGACATTGAGATCCTGGTTGCCCTGAACAGCGGCGATGCCCGGGCAACGGCTTGGGGTTGCGACTTAACCTACGATTATGTAAAAATTAACGGAGATTACAGAACCTGATGAACGATTTTTCCAACGCAGAGCGCGCCGAGGTACTAACCCAAGCGCTGCCGCATATCAAACGCTATACCGGCAAGGTCGTCGTTGTCAAATACGGCGGCAACGCCATGATCAATGAGAATCTTAAACAGCAGGTTATGGAAGATATCGTCCTTCTGTGGCTGATCGGAGTCAAAATCGTGCTGGTGCACGGCGGCGGTCCCGAAATCAATGAATTGATGGACAAACTCGGCAAAAAGCCGACCTTCGTCGATGGACTGCGGGTGACCGATAAAGAAACGGTCGATATCGTGCAGATGGTCTTAGCCGGCAAGGTCAATAAGACGCTGGTCAACCTGCTGGAAATGAAGGGCGGACGCGCCATGGGCATTTCGGGCATGGACGGACGGCTCATTGAAGCCAAGGTCAAAAACGAAAAACTCGGCTACGTCGGCCAGATTACCAAGGTCAACATCCAGCCGGTCAAGGATCTGTTGGATAACGGATATATCCCCGTCATCTCGACCATCGGCTGTGACCGTGAGGGCAACGCCTATAACATTAACGGCGACACCGCCGCTGCCTATATCGCCGGCGCACTGGGTGCCGAGCGTCTGATCATGATGACCGATATTGCCGGCATCTTGCGTGATAAAGACGATCCTTCCACCCTAATCCCCACCATCAAGTTGGGCGAGGCCGAGCATTTGCAGGAGCAGGGCATTATCTCGGGCGGCATGATCCCCAAGGTCGATTGCTGCATCGAGGCCATTCGCGAGGGCGTACACTCGGTCATTATCATGGACGGGCGTGTCCCCCATTCAATTTTGATGGAATTGCTGACCGACGAAGGCGCCGGTACCATGGTGACAACATGAAACAAACTGATAACACTTACGTAGCCAATACCTATAAACGCTTTGATCTGGAAATCGTTTCGGGTCACGGCTCCTTGGTCTACGACGAAAAAGGAAACGAATATATTGACATGGGCTCGGGCATCGGCGTCACAGCGTTAGGCCACGGCGACGAAGGCTGGAAAGCGGCGATCACCCATCAGCTCGATCAGGTTGCCCACACCTCTAACCTCTACTACACCCACCCCTGCGCCCGCCTGGCTGAGCAGCTGTGCAAGCGCACCGGCATGAGCAAGGTCTTTTTCAGCAATTCGGGTGCCGAGGCTAATGAATGCGCCATCAAGATTGCCCGCAAATATGCGGCCGAACACAAGGGTCCGGAGTATACCACCGTTATCACCCTCGAACAAAGCTTCCATGGCCGCACGCTGACCACGCTGGCCGCGACGGGACAGGCGCATTTTCATCAACTCTTCCAACCGCTCACGCCTGATTTTATCCATGTGCCGGCCAACGATCTGCCCAGTCTGTCAGTTGCCCTAGACACCCATAAAGTGGCCGGTATTCTGCTGGAATGTGTGCAGGGCGAAGGCGGCGTGCGCGCACTCGATGCTGACTACGTTAAAGGCGTAGCCGAGTTGTGTGCCCAACACGATATCCTGCTGATGATTGATGAGGTACAAAGCGGCAACGGCCGCAGCGGCGCTCTGTATTCCTATATGAATTACGGCATTACGCCCGATGTGGTCACTACCGCCAAGGGCTTGGCGGGTGGTCTGCCGCTGGGCGCAACGCTGATGAGCCAAAAGGTAGAAAATGTGCTCGGCTTCGGTGACCACGGCTCCACCTTTGGCGGTAACCCCATCGCCAGCGCTGCCGCCTTGTACGTGCTCTCCCGTATTGACGATACGCTGCTGGCCGAAGTGCGAAAGAAAAGTAACTATATCTTTGATGCCCTGTCCGACTGCGCGGGCATGGAAGAGATAACGGGCATGGGACTGATGATCGGCATTAAAACGGTCAAGCCGGCCGCCGACGTACTCAAAGCCTGCATGGATAAGGGCGTACTGTGCCTGACCGCTAAGGATAAATTGCGTCTGCTGCCTGCGCTCAATATCCCTATGCCTGTTCTCGAGAAAGCTGTTAACGTGATTAGGAGTGTCGTATGTTAAAAGGAAGACATTTTCTGAAATTATTGGATTTTACCCCCCAAGAAATGGAATATCTACTCGCCTTAGCCGCCGACTATAAGGCCAAGAAAAAGGCGGGCATCCCCCATCGCGATTGCGAGGGCAAGAGTATCGCTCTGCTGTTTGAGAAAACCAGCACCCGTACCCGTTGCGCCTTTGAGGTAGCGGCAGCCGATCTGGGCATGCACCCGGTCTACCTCGATCCGTCGGGCTCGCAGATGGGCAAAAAGGAAAGCATCCCCGACACGGCTCGCGTGCTGGGTCGCATGTTTGACGGGATAGAATATCGCGGATTCGGGCAAGAGTTGGTTGAGGAGCTGGCCGTCTATGCCGGCGTACCCGTCTGGAACGGACTGACTAACGAGTTCCATCCCACCCAGATTTTGGCCGATTTGTTGACTATTCAGGAGCATTTCGGCTCGATTGCCGGCAAAAAACTGGTCTATATGGGCGATGCGCGGTATAATATGGGCAATTCGCTCATGATCGGTTGCGCCAAGATGGGCATGCACTTTGTGGCCTGTGCCCCCAAGGCCTATTTCCCCGATGAGGCACTGATCGCCCAAGCCCAAGCCATCGCCGCCGAGACGGGAGCCACTCTGGACTTTTGCGAAGATCCCGCCACCGCCGTGGTCGGCGTCGACGTCATCTACACCGACGTGTGGGTGTCGATGGGCGAGCCGGTCGAGGTATGGGAGGAGCGCATCCGTGACCTTTCCCCCTACCGCGTAACCCAAGAGTTGATGGATCTGGCCGGCGCCCAGTGCCGTTTCATGCACTGTCTGCCCGCCTTCCACGACCTCAAAACGGGCGTCGGCTCCGAGATCGGGCAACGCTTCGGCCTGACCTGCATGGAAGTCACCGATCAAGTCTTTGAAGGCCCCCAGTCGATCGTCTTTGACGAGGCTGAGAACCGCATGCATACCATCAAGGCCGTTATGGCAGCTACGCTATAAAACAAAAAGCAGACACTTTCGTGTCTGCTTCTTTATTACTCCATGAATTTTTTAATAGCGGAGAAGGATTCGTCGGAGATGTCGTGCTCGATCTTGCAGGCATCCTCGGCGGCCGTCTTCTCGCTCACGCCCAATTTCATCAGGCAGGCGGTGAGCAATTTGTGCCGCTCAAAAATCTTTTGCGCCCGTTCTCGGCCGCTTTCGGTTAAGGCAATAAAGCCGTCCTTATCGACCAAGATGAACTGCCCTTCTTTGAGCAGACCCACGGCACGGCTGACGCTGGGCTTGGAATAACCCATGTCCTCGGCGATATCGATCGAGCGCACCTTTTTGCCCTGCTGGGACAGACGTAAAATGGTTTCCAAATACATCTCGCCCGATTCCTGAATTTTCATCGGTATCGCCTCCTTTCTTATAGCATACCATGAATCCCTTTTTTTGGCAAGTCAAAAACTTTTTTCAAAATTTGACAGAAAAATGTTGACAAACTCTTCCTGCGTGATTATAATATCATCGTAGTTAGCATATGCTAACCAGAGGAGATATGAGCGATGAATACATTGAAAGATCTGAAGATCGGCAAGACGGCCAAGGTCGTCAAGGTGCATGGCGAGGGCGCGGTACGCCGCCGCATTATGGACATGGGCATCACCAAAGGCGTTGACATCTATCTGCGCAAGGTAGCCCCGCTGGGTGACCCGATGGAGCTGACGGTGCGAGGCTATGAATTGTCTATCCGCAAGGAAGATGCGCAAATGATCGAAATCGAGTAATTTATTTTGTGATGCGGTTAGCATAGGCTAACAAGGAAGGAAGACTATGGAAATCAAGATCGCCCTTGCGGGCAACCCCAACAGCGGAAAGACCACCCTGTTTAACGCCTTGACCGGCATGAATCAGTATGTCGGCAACTGGCCGGGTGTTACGGTAGAAAAAAAAGAGGGCAAGATCAAGCATCACGAAGAGGTGACGCTGATCGACCTGCCCGGCATCTATTCCCTCTCCCCTTATACGTTGGAAGAGGTGGTGGCACGCAATGTGCTCATCGACGAACGCCCCGATGCCATTCTCAATATCGTGGATGGAACCAATTTGGAGCGTAATTTATATCTGACCACACAACTGATCGAGGTAGGCGTTCCTGTCGTCATTGCCATCAACATGATGGATGTGGTGCGGCGCAACGGCGACAGCATTCAGATCGACGAGCTGTCCCGACGCTTAGGATGCCCCATCGTCGAAATCTCGGCGCTGAAGAATACCGGCATTGAGGAAGCGGCGAAGGCGGCTGTCTATGCCGCCATGCAGGGCAAGGCCGAGCCTCGGCACATCTTCTCCGGCACGGTGGAGCATGTACTGGCTCACATTGAGGAGGCGGCCATCCACGATCTGCCCGATGAGGAGCAGCGATGGTATGCCATCAAACTCTTTGAGCGTGACGATCAGGCCATTAAAAAATTGGCGATCTCCCCCGATGTACTGGCGCATATTGAGCAAGATATCGTGAAGATGGAGCAGAAATTTGATGATGATGCCGAGAGCATCATCACCAATGAACGATATCTATATATTGATTCGGTGCTGCAAGGCTGCTTTAAGAAAAAGAGTCTGACCCGCATCAGCATGTCGGATAAAATCGACAAGGTAGTCACCAACCGCTGGCTGGCCCTACCCATTTTTGCGGTGATCATGTTTATCGTCTACGCTATTTCCATCGGCACGGTGGGCGATTGGACGGTCGGATTTATGACTGATCTGTTCGACCAAATCGGCGGTGCAGCCGAAACCCTTTTGCAGGGATGGGGCTGCGCCACATGGTTGATTGATCTGATCAAGGACGGCGTGATTGGCGGCATCGGCGCCGTACTTGGCTTTGTGCCGCAAATGCTGATTCTGTTTTTGCTGTTGTCCTGTTTGGAGGACTGCGGCTATATGTCACGTGTTGCCTTTATTATGGATCGACTCTTCCGCCGCTTCGGGCTGTCGGGTAAATCCTTTATTCCCATGCTCATTGCCACCGGCTGCGGCGTGCCGGGCATTCTGGCCTCCCGTACCATTGAGCAGGACCGTGACCGCAAGATCACCATCATGACCACCGGTTTTATCCCCTGCGGTGCGAAAATGCCGATCGTCGGTCTGCTGGCCGGCGCTCTCTTTGGAGATAGTGCCTGGATCGCCACCGCCGCCTATCTGTTGGGCATTGGCGCTGTGGTCATTTCGGGTATCATTCTCAAGAAGACCAAGCCCTTTGCCGGCAACCCCGCTCCTTTTGTCATGGAACTGCCGGCCTATCATGCGCCCCAGCCCAAGAATGTGCTTCGTGCCACCTGGGAGCGTGGTTGGGACTTTATCAAGCGTGCCGGCACCGTTATTTTTGCCGCCAGCGTGATCATTTGGATCCTGAACAATATCTCGGTCAACGGCACATCCATCCTCAATCATATCGGATCGGTATTGGCCTGGCTCTTTGCGCCACTGGGCTTTGGCTATTGGGAGGCAGCGGTGGCCACTGTGCTGGGTCTGGTCGCCAAGGAAGAGGTGGTCGGCGTTTTCGGTGCGCTGGGTATCGGAAATAATGCCTATCAGGCCTTTGCCACCATTTTTGGCGGCAATCAATTAGCCGGCTTCTCCTTCCTCTCCTTTAACCTGCTGTGCGCCCCCTGTTTTGCCGCCATGGGCGCCATCAAGCGCGAGATGAACAATGGCAAATGGACGGCCTTTGCCATCACCTATATGTGCGTGTTTGCCTATGCCGTATCGCTGATGATCTATCAGTTCGGCGCCTGGTTTATCGGGGCAGGCAACATCATCGGCACCGTTGTGGCTGCTGTGGTTCTGGTCGTTTTGTGTTATTTCCTGTTCCGCAAGAACAAGTATATGAAGAAGGCTTAACCGATGGATTGGATTACTTATGTGATTGCCGGTCTGATTGCAGTAGGCGTTATCGCCGTCATCGTCAATGAGATCGTAAAAAAGAAAAAGGGCAAGGGCTCCTGCTCCTGCGGCTGTCAAGGCTGTGCGATGAAGGATCAATGCCATAAATAAGATAAGAACCCCTGCGGGGGTTCTTGTTTTTATGGGTAAATTAGGATATAATGGTAGTAAACATAAGCATTTCTTGACAAGTGCGATAGATGCTTGCCGCATCACCGATGGGCAGCGGGTTTTGTCCCTTGCCCATTTCAACGGTAAAACCGGGACGGTTAAAGGCGGCGCAAAACCAATCCTTCGCCCCGCGGCAGGAAGCGATCCCCTCGGGCTTGCTCACGGCATAGCCACAGGATTTGGCCAAGATGCGCGCCAATCCCAAGGCGTCGGGTCCATCGTAATAGATCTCCTCGCCCTGCGTATGAAAGGCGTAGAGCCTATCGATATTTTCCGCAAGGATATATCGACGCAGCGCTTGCGTTTCGGGTTCGGAAAAGGGTGTCTTGCCGCCATAGCGAGTGGGCGACGGGCCATATATACCAAGCTCCCGCTCCATCGCCTTGCCTTGGTCAAAGGCAGCATCAAAATTATGATTAAGGTCCACCCCGCGAGCATTGGCCTGCCAATGGGTAAAATCCTCGCTGTTATCGTTAAAAAAGACCATGCGTGCACGGGCTGCCTCGTTGATGCGCCCCAGCGCAATCTCGGCACCGTCGGGGTTAAGAAGCGGCAGGATGTGTAACCGCGTCTTATACAGCGCGTGGCTGCAATCCATGGCGCATATCTCCTGCGCGGTCAACAGGTCATACGCAAAGCGCAACAAAACCGCACCGGCTATCGTTTCGGTGGCATGCGTCGAGCAAAGATAGAGAATGTTGCACCGCCCTTGTCCCAGTCGCAGCACGGGAATCTCCCGCCCCTCAACGCTGTGGCCGATGATGCGTTTCTCAGCTCCCAAACGACACAATTGTGCCGATAACTCCATGGTATACTCATAATCCAAGACTCGTTTTGCAAAATTTTGCATGATATCACCCCCTAAACTCTATGATGGAAGGGCATATATTATGGATAAAACCGAAAAAACAATCGCCAGCCAAACGATATTTGAAGGACACGTTATTCGCGTTAAGCACGATCGCGTGCTCTGCCCCAACGGGCAAGAGTCGATGCGCGAAATCGTCGAGCACCGTGGCGGCGTGGCCGTACTGGCTCGCACCAGCGAGGATGAGATCTATCTGGTGCGGCAATATCGCTACGCGCTCGGGCAAGAACTCTGGGAGATCCCTGCCGGCAAGTTGGAAGCGGGCGAAGATCCCGAAACGGCCATTCGCCGCGAACTGGAAGAGGAAATCGGCGCAGTGGCGGGACGTCTGCGGTATCTGGGCAATATCATCCCCACCTGCGGCTACTGCTCTGAACGAATCCATCTGTATTTGGCCGAAGATCTGACCTATACCGCCACCCATCCCGACCCCGATGAGTTTCTTGACATCATACGCCTGCCGCGCGCCAAGGTGCTCGAACTATGCCGCCGCGGCGAAATTTGCGACGCCAAGACGATATGCGCCCTTATGCGCGCGGAGGAACTGCTATGAAATGGTTGTCCCTGACCGATAA
>CALBKB010000077.1 GCA_937892635.1 uncultured Clostridia bacterium | reverse complement strand
AGTCATACCCGCATCGGCTACTATGCTTCTGCCCGGCTCCATAAGCACCTTAGGCACAGAGATACCGAATCTTTCGCACTCTGCCTTTATATGCCCTGCCAGAAGATGAATATTGGCGGAAATGTCTACTCCCGTATCCTCCTCGGTGTAGGCTACGCCGTAGCCGCCGCCCATATTGAGAAGGTCTGCTTCCAGGAAATACTTCTCATTCATTTCGGCCATGAAGCGGAACATGATCTTGGCAGCATCGGTATACACAGAGCCTTCCTCATCAAAGACCTGGCTGCCCACATGGCAGTGGTAGCCACAGACATTCACATTGGCGCACATAGCAGCGGATGCCACAAACACCTCTGCCTGGCCGGTCTCGATGGCCACACCGAACTTGGAGTCCACCTTACCCGTCGCCACCGCCTCATAGGTGTGCGGATCAATGCCCGGCGTCAAGCGAATGAGCACCTTCTGTTTGCCCTTGGCCAGCCGCTCAATGGCGTATAATTCTTCTTCGTTATCCACCACAAAATATCCAATGCCCATCTCCATGGCCTGGATAATATCGGCATCGGACTTGTTATTGGAATGGAAATAGGCATAACTCAGATCAAATCCTGCCGCCTTGGCCGTATACATCTCACCCGGCGACACCACGTCAATCCCAACGCCCTCTTCCTTCATAATCTGATATAACCGCTTATACGAGGCCGCCTTCGAGGCATAGAGCACCCTGCCCTTCTCCCCGAAATTCTCCCGCACCGCCGCTAAATATTCGCGACAATGCAGACGGATGCGATCCTCATCCATCAAATACAGCGGCGTGCCGTACTGCGCAGCCAGCTTGGCCGTATCCTGCCCGGCAAAAAATAAATGTCCGTCCTTAACCGACAGATTTTCACAAATCATAACATCTTCTCCCGCAACTGCGCCCCACTGAGCATCGACAACTCGGCCGGCGCCACATCAAATACCGTAATGCAGCCCCGTTCACCCTTTTGCGCTTTGCGGAAAACCGCGCGCGCATAGGCAACCAGCACCGACGCGGTAAACTCGGGGTTGGATTCCAAGGTCAAATGATACTCAATGCAATGCTTATGCTCCTCTTCTACGCCCGTGACCCCGGTACGAATCACCATACCCCCGTGCGGTAACCCCTTATGCTGCGCATCCAACTGCTCCTGCGTAATAAAGGTCACCGTCGTATCATAATCGGCAAAATAATTGGGCATGCTCACGATTTCGCGCTCAATGCGCGCCTTGTCCGCCCCTTCTTTTGCCACCACGTAACATTCTCGAACATGCTTTTGCCGCGTGCTGAGCACGGGATTCTCCCCGCGTCGCACCGCTTCCACCGCCGCCTTGACCGGCACGGTGTACTGCCGCGCGTCCTGCACGCCCTCAATACGCCGAATGGCATCCGAATGCCCCTGACTGACGCCCTTGCCCCAGAAGGTGTAATCCTGACCATGAGGCAGGATGGCAGAGGCATAAAGCCGGTTCAGAGAGAACAGACC
>CALBKB010000076.1 GCA_937892635.1 uncultured Clostridia bacterium | reverse complement strand
TGGAGAGGAAGAAGTGGTAAGGGTATGGACAGAACAAGAGCAGACCATATGGGTATGCTTGCAACATCTATAAATTCTTTGGCTTTAGCTGATGCATTGGAGCAATTAGGTGTTACAGCCCGTGTTCAGACTGCTATTGAAATGCGTCAGATTGCAGAGCCCTACATCCGCGGTAAGGCGATTCGTCATCTGGAAAAGGGCCGCGTGGTCATCGGCGTCGGTGATGTCGGCTCGCTGGCAGCCGCCCTATGTACCGCTGCTCTGATTCGGGATTTCGGCTGCACCACCATCTTTAATACCGGATCCTGCGGGTCCACCGGCCCCAAACTTCCGGTTGGCACGATCGTATCGATCACCCGCGTCTTTAAGGGGGATGTCGATCTGACCGTAGCCGGCTATCAAGCCTATGAATTACCACGCACACCGATATATCTCGATCTGCCGCACGATCCTGACTTCCCTGCCGCCACCGCCCGCAGTACGGACCGTTTTATCGGTGCCAAAGATCAAGTAGAGCCGAATTTGGCCGTGGAAATGGAAGCCTTTTCCGTTGCCTACACCTGCCGTCGACTGGGCGCCGCCTGCCGCATCTACAAAGTTATCAGCGACATGACCGAGAAAAATACCGACTCTTCACAGTTTGACGGTAATCTAGCCGACGTATCCGATGCATTGGCTGAGCATATCTATCAAATCATCATAAAATCGTAAAAGGAGAGGCTTCGGCCTCCCCTTTTTGTATACAAATCCCAAAAATCGCCCACAATACTGTGGGTGATATTATGCTAACTGTTTTAGTGCGTACCGTTGTTATGTACCTGTTTGTCATGCTCATGATGCGCTTGACGGGGAAACGGCAAATCGGACAACTCCAAATCGGTGAATTGGTGGTAACCTTTCTCATCTCTGAGTTAGCCTCTTGGCCAATTCAAGACACACAAACACCGATCTGGTATCCGCTGGCCAGCATAGCCGTACTGGTGTTATTGGAGATAGGCTTCTCCTATCTCTCGCTCAAATCCATAAAAATTCGTAAGATGATCGAAGGGCGTCCCAGCGTATTGATTGAAAACGGCATTATTAATCAAGATGAATTACGAAAAAACCGATTTTCCGTGGATGATCTGATTGAAAGCATCCGTCAATGCGGCGCACTGTCTGTCGGCGAGGTGGAATCAGCCATTTTGGAGACCAATGGACACATATCGGTATTTTTGAAAAAATCCAGCAGTCCCCCATCGGCAGATGACATCAACCTGGAACTCCCCGAACAACCCATTCCCTATACCGTTATTTCGGACGGACGAATGCTGACGATGAATATGAATCGATTAGGCATATCGGAAAAGCAGTTGCTGCGTCTTTTACGAAAAAACGGATACACCGACCGAAAGAAGATCTTTTATATGTCTCTTACCCGTGACCTCAAAACCGTAATCGTGGAGAAGAAATAAAAAATCCCTCCGGAATTTCCGGAGGGAATTTTTTAATACTTGTCGCGCTTAACGTAGGACGTATGCAGAATCTCGTGAGACTTATGGCTACCGGGTTTTCCGAGATATTCCTCGTAAATACGGGTGATATCAGGGTTCTCATGAGACTTTCTGACCGGCAAATTGCGATCATCCTCATACAGAGCCGCCGCACGAACCTTGCGAATATCCACCTCGTTGCGAACCTTTGCCGGCTGGATAGGCTGACCGCCACCATTGACGCAGCCACCGGGGCAGGCCATGATCTCAATGAAATCATATTCCTTCTCGCCCGATTTAATGCTGTTAAGCAGAGCGCGGGCATTGGCCAGACCGGAGGCAACAGCCACGCGGATCTTGTTGCCGGCCAACTCATAGGTGGCCTCTTTAATGCCTTCAACGCCACGAACATCGGTAAAATCAAGCTGCTTGAGAGGCTCTTTGGTAACAACCTCAGCCGCCGTACGCAGGGCCGCTTCCATAACGCCGCCCGTTGCGCCAAAGATGGTGCCGGCACCCGAACCCAAACCGAAGGGAGCATCAAACTCGCCATCAGGCAAACTGGTGAAACGAATACCACACTTCTTGATCATGCGCGCCAATTCTCTGGTGGTAAGGGCTACGTCAATATCATACAAGCCTTCAACAGCCGGGTTCTCGGTGCGCTGCGCCTCGAACTTCTTGGCGGTACACGGCATGATCGAAACAACAAAGATGTTCTTGGGATCAATACCCATCTTTTCGGCATAGTAGGTCTTAGCCACAGCGCCAAACATGCCCTGCGGCGACTTGCAGGAGGACAGGTTCTTGATCATATCGGGGAAATAATACTCACAGAATTTAACCCAACCGGGCGAGCAGGAGGTGATCAGCGGGAGATTCTCCTTCTTGGTGTAACGCTCCAAGAACTCGGTAGCCTCTTCCATAATGGTCAAGTCAGCCGTGAAATTGGTATCAAATACACCGTCAAAGCCCAGCATTTTAAGGGCGGTAACCATCTTGCCCGTTACGATCGTGCCGATAGGCATATCAAATTCTTCGCCCAGACCCACACGAATAGACGGAGCGGTCTGCACTACAACATGCTTTTCGGGATCGTTGAGTGCGGCAAATACCTTATCGGTATCGTCGCGTTCGGTCAAAGCGCCGGTCGGGCAAACGGTAATGCACTGGCCGCAAGCGATGCACGATGTATCCGCCAAGCCGCAATCGAAGGGCGAGCCGATAACAGTAGCAAAGCCACGCTCATTGGCACCGATGACCGAAACCGACTGCAACTTCTGGCAGGCAGCTACGCAGCGGCGACAAAGAATACACTTAGCGTTGTTGCGGATCATGTGAACGGCACTGTCGTCGATCTCAGTAGCCGTCATTTCACCCTCATAGCGATTCTCGCTTTCAACCCCATACTCCTTGCACAGAGCCTGCAATTCGCAATTCTGAGAGCGTACGCAGGACAAGCATTTCTTGTCGTGATTGGAGAGAATCAGTTCCAGCGTAGTGCGGCGAGCCTTGATAACCTTAGGGCTATTGGTGGTGATCTCCATACCCTCGTTGACCGGATATACGCAGGCAGCGACAAGGCTGCGCGCACCCTTCACTTCGACCATGCACATGCGGCAGGCGCCGATCTCATTGATATCCTTTAAGTAGCACAGAGTCGGAATGCTGACTCCGGCAATACGAGCAGCTTCAAGAATGGTACTGCCCTTAGGCACGGAACATTCCACGCCGTTGATTTTAATAGTAACGTTTTCCATGAAATCTGCTCCTCCTTACTGCTTGCTGATTGCCTTGAACTTACAATGATCCATGCAGGCGCTGCACTTAACGCACTTGTCGGCAACAATCTCATAAGACGGGAGCTTATGGCCGGGAGCCACATAATCGGTCTTAATGATGGTGTTTGCCGGGCAGTTTCTGGCGCACATGCCGCAACCAATGCACTTATCCTTGTCAATAACGAAGGTCAGCAGGTCCTTGCAGACACCGGCCGGGCACTTCTTATCCACCACGTGAGCTACATATTCATCGCGGAAGAATTTGAGGGTGGACAGCACCGGGTTAGGCGCCGTCTGGCCGAGACCGCACAGGGAGTTTTCTTTGATGTAATAGCAGAGCTCTTCCAGCTCATCAATATCTTCTAACGTGCCGTTGCCCTTGGTGATCTTGTCCAGCTTCTCATACAAGCGCTTGGTACCAACACGGCAGGGCGTGCACTTACCGCAAGACTCGTCCACGGTAAACTCCAAGAAGAACTTGGCCATGTCAACCATACAGGTGTCTTCGTCCATGACGATCAAACCGCCCGAACCCATCATGCAACCGATGGCCGTCAGGTTGTCATAGTCAACAGGGGTGTCAATCAACTCGGCAGGGATACAGCCGCCCGAAGGACCGCCGGTCTGAGCCGCCTTGAATTTCTTGCCGCCGGGGATGCCGCCGCCGATATCGTCAATAATATGGCGAAGCGGAGTACCCATCGGGATCTCAACCAGACCGGTATGCTCGATCTTGCCGCCCAATGCAAAGACCTTGGTGCCCTTGGATTTCTCAGTACCCATCGAAGCAAACCAATCGGCGCCGCGCAGAATGATCTGCGGCACGTTGGCAAAGGTTTCAACGTTGTTTTCAACCGTCGGCTTGCCCCACAAACCCTTAACAGCAGGATAAGGCGGACGGGGACGCGGCTCACCGCGCTTGCCTTCGATCGAAGTCATCAGCGCCGTTTCTTCGCCGCAAACGAAAGCGCCGGCTCCAAGACGAATAAACAAATCAAAATCAAAGCCCGAACCGAAAATATTCTTGCCCAGCAAGCCATATTCACGAGCCTGCTCAATCGCCAGCTGCAAACGAGCAACAGCAATCGGATATTCGGCACGAACATACACATAACCCTCGGTTGCACCGATGGCATAACCGGCAATGGCCATAGCCTCAATCAGACAATGCGGGTCACCTTCCAACACCGAACGGTCCATAAAGGCACCGGGGTCGCCCTCGTCGCCGTTACAAACGACATACTTCTGATCCGCCTGATTGGGGGCGGTCAGCGCCCATTTGCGGCCGGTCGGGAAACCACCGCCGCCGCGACCACGCAGACCCGACTTGGTGATCTCATCAATAACATCCTGAGGCTTCATCTCGGTAAGAACCTTACCCAGAGCGGCATAGCCGTCCATAGCAATGTACTCATCAATGCTCTCAGGATTGATTACGCCGCAGTTGCGCAAAACGACACGGTTCTGGCTCTTATAGAAGGCGGTATCACTAAGCGATACGTTACCCTCAACAGGCGCATCGCTGCCGGTATCGTTGTAAACCAAACGCTCAACGACACGTCCCTTGAGCAGATGCTCAGAAACGATCTCTTCCACGTCTTCCGGGGTGACGCGGCTATAAAAAGTGCCATCGGGATGAACAATAACAACAGGACCAAGAGCGCACAAACCGAAGCAACCGGTCTGAACAACCTTAACTTCGTCCTGCAACCCGTTTGCCTCAATGGCCTTAGCAAACACATCCTGAATCTTGACGCTGCCCGAGGAGGTACAACCGGTACCGCCGCAGATCAGTACATGAGCACGAATCATAACTGTTTAACTCCTCCTCATTCGTTATGCTTTATAATTACCAATAGTAAACTCAGCAACCGGCTTGCCACCCTTGAGATGCTCCTCAACAATACGGCTAACCTTATCCGCGGTCATCTTAACGTAGGTGACCTTTTCCTGACCGGCTTCAAACACTTCAACAACCGGCTCAAACTGGCAGATACCGATGCAACCGGTCTGGGTTACGGTGATCTGACCGGCCAAACCCTGCTCGTTTACCTGCTCAACAAAGGCAGACAATACCGGACGGGCGCCGGCTGCAATGCCGCAAGTAGCCATACCGACAACAACACGCTTCTCGCCGGTACCCTCACGCAAAGCAACCTTGTTCTGCATTTTTTCCTTGATGGCTTTGAGTTCTTCTAACGATTTCATAAGATGTATCCTTTCTATGGAAAAATTATACTTTTTTAGGTCGCCTTCCAAAGCCCGTAGGCTTCAGTCAGTGAACCTTGAATCCATTGTAGCACCTCAAAACTGTTAAGAGGTATATCACCCAACACCTCTCGCAACTGTCGGGTATCAAGTTCTACCGTTTCCTCTCCCTCGCAGATGTGCCGGAACAGAAAATCGGTATCCGGATGCCCTTGAACCAACGTGACCAGCGTTCCCGCCACATCGCCCAAAGGCGGACAATCAATATGCATATGATTAAAAACTGCCGTAACGGTCGTTCCGTGATCGCTAGGATATGTTCTGGCATCCCGCGATTGCACAGTAACGCTACCGCCTGTCATTTCCGCTTCCAGTTTCAAAAGCGGCAGCCCCAACCCCACCGATCGCGTCGTGCGCGTCGTGTAAAAAGGATCGGTCACGCGCCGTACCGTTTCCTCATCCATACCACAGCCATCATCTCGGATGCAAATGGTAAGTGTTGTATCGGTTTGGGTAAGCAATATTTCGGTCAGTGTCGCTTTGGCTTTGACCGAATTCTCAGCAATATCGAGGATATTCAGTGATAATTCCTTCATCGTCCCCTCCTGAGATATTCAATCAGATTTTGCCGAACCAGCGTACTGCTGTACGGCTCATCATCCAGCTCCACGTAATACTCCTGCTCGTTGATGTCCCATAAATAATGCGCATCACTGCCGATAACAACAGCACATCGGTCCAGTTGATGTTGCGCCCGGAACTGCCATTCCTTACCCGCATCGTGTAATTCCACGCAAGTGAATTCAGGCACAGGCGGCAACGCACCCAAAACCGAAATAATGCCGTTGGCCTCTCGGTCAATATGCGCCGGATAGCAAACGCCGCCAAAATGCTCAACCAACCCAACACTTTCCTCCACCGAAACGGTAGTCGCGTTACTGAGCAAATATGGCTCGGTGCCAATAATCTCATCGTTTTCATCCATAATCAATTGTTCACCGAAGATATCGGGACGATTTTCTATGCGAATCAAACGATGGCTGATCTGCTCATCAAAAGCCATGGCCGATTCCAGTGTCGGAAACAAACAAACCATGTGTATATCCTCAGCCGTGGTCAATTCCATGCCCGGCACGGGGATAATACCCTGCTTGCGTGCCGCCTTAAAAAAAGCGGGGCAGTTGCGGCATGAGTTGTGGTCGGTCAACGCCATGATCTGCAACCCGTTCAATACCCCCATGCCAACTATGTTGTTGGGCGTGTTGTCGTTGTCCCCACACGGAGAAAGACAGGAATGAATATGCAGATCGTAATAATAGCAGTTCATATCACGTTAGCCAGCATAAGTGCCGTTTGATACGCACTTTGCTCGCTGACAAGCAGATTGATGCCCTTGCTCTGCGCCAATTCAGCAACGCCTTCATCAGGCATAACGCCTTCGGCAAGAATAATGCAAGAGGTGTCGGCCAAGGTGGCCACGGCCAAAATGTTGGTATTCGACATGATGGTGATCCAGGCCTGGTCAGCCTGCGCGCGCCCCATGACCCAACTAAGCAGATCGCCTATGTAGACACCGCAAACCTCTCGCTCACCGTCGGGTAAACATACCGCCTTGAGCTGAGCCCTACCTATCAATTCATTCACCGTCATGATTTTCCTCCTTTTGCGCCAGATAGTGTTGCAATTTCTCGCGCATAGTCAGCACACAATCACTCATTTTTGCCGTTCCTTTTACGATGTCTTCCGCAAAAGCACGGCAGGTGGGCGCTCCACAGGAGCCGCAATCAAGACCCGGCAACTGATTTCTCAGCGACTGGATATCGGCCAGCATCCGCATGGATTTGGCCATGTTATCACTCAACTGTGTAATAGGCTGATACTCGGGAATTTCATTGTAAAAATACTCTTCCGGAATATATTGCTGCTCAGGAGGCAGAAAATTGCAGGATACCGGTAAAAATCGCCGCAAGCTTTGCAGTCGCGCCTTGGCAATAAACGGATTTTGCACCGTGAGTACACCGCCAACGCAACCGCTTGTGCAGGCATTGAGTTCCACAAACTCCAATTGGGGAATGTTTCCGTTTTCAATCTGATCAAGAATACGGATCACATTCTCAATGCCGTCCGCCGCTAAATAATTGTCATTAAACAGCGCCGTCGATTCCCCGCCGGAGGAAGCCCATCCAATGCCCATCATGCCGGAGGCCGATAAGTTGTCAAGTCGGTCGGTGTATTTCATTTCATTGATCAGCTGAAAATAAATATCACTAATCGAAACCACCGCATCAACCTGACTCTTGTAACCGGCAAAGCCGTTTTTTACGTAACTGGCCTTAGCCGGACAAGGAGAAATAAAACACACACCGATTTCTTCGGGCTTTAACTCAGGATGCTCCTTGATGGCCTTTTCCCGCGCCAGCTTAGCTGCCATTTCCATGGGAGGAAGCATGTGCAAGACATTATCCTGCAAGGACGGAAATCGCAAGGAAATCAGTCGAACAACCACAGGGCAAGCCGAACTGATAACCGGTTTTTTTACACCCTCAGTATTGAGATATAATCGGGTATAGGCGGAAACCATTTCCGCTGCTTGGGATACTTCATAAACATCATCAAATCCGATACGAAGCAACCCGTTTAAAACATAATCGACATCGTCGAGATTATCAAACTGTCCGTAAAGACTGGGCGCAGGCAACGCGATCTTCCATCGGAATCCGTCCATAGCGTCCAGTTTACTGCATACCGCCTTTTTTGCCTTTTGTGGGCAGGTGCGGATACACTCGCCGCAATCAATGCAGCGCCCCTCATGAATAACCGCCCGTCCATCACGGATACGGATGGCTTCAGTGGGACAGTGCCGCAGGCAGGTGGTGCAGCCGGTGCACTTATGTGCGTCCAGAAACACAGAATGCTCATATGTATGCATCAGTGAATACCTACCTGTTCCAAATTGAGGTTATTCCAGGTTGACACGCATCAAAATACGCGTTCCCTTCCCTACCTCGGATTGAATCTCCATATGATCGGTATATCGTTTCATGTTCGGCAACCCCATACCGGCACCGAAACCAAGCGAACGTATGCTGTCGGAGGCAGTAGAAAACCCTGCCTGCATTGCCATGTCAATATCGGCGATACCCGGCCCCTTGTCCTCCAAAATAATCTCAATGGCTTGTTCATCCACCTTGACCTCGGCATGACCGCCACCGGCATGAATAACCATATTGATCTCGCCCTCGTACA
>CALBKB010000075.1 GCA_937892635.1 uncultured Clostridia bacterium | reverse complement strand
ATAATCTGTACCAAGCCATTAAAAGACGGTTTAATCAATAACAGGACGGTGAACGGATGTTTTCGGATTCTTTGAAAAAGAAATGCGCTGCACTTTTTCAGCCGGATAAATTAAAAAACAAGTTGGCAGCAGCACTCCAGCCGGACAGGATCAAACAGTACGGGTTGGATTTTCTGCTGTATTTTGTCTGCTGTTTGCCCTTTTTGCGCATTCTTCCCATCCCGAGCGATGTGCAGCCGTATGCCTTTATCGTGGCGGTCATATATTTGATCGTGCACCGCAGGAATCTTCGCATTCCCGATTTTCATAAGGTGACCTTTGGCTTGTTCCTTTTTGTGGCATTGCTGGCGATAGGGGGCTTGATTTTTGACCCCACCCAATCCCTTATGATGCTTATTCGCAAAACATACAATTACGCCGGACTCTACGTGATTTCTTTGGCGCTTGTCAACTCGCTGGAAAAAACAAAGGGTGTGAAGGAAAATTGGATCAAGGGACTGATTTTGCTCTGGCTTTTTGTGGGTTTGATGCAGCTTCTAATAGACCGGCAGTTTTTAAGCTTTTTGGTATCCAATTATCGTACTACGGTTGAGCGCGGCGTGGCTTCGCTGGCATCGGAGCCCTCCTTTTACGGCTGCGTGATGGTATTTTTCTTCATCATTGCCGATGAATTTAAGACGGGGAAATGGCTCTATAAAGGCATTTGTCTTTTTCAAATAGTAGTGCTTGCTCAGTCGGCGGTTACTTTTGTATATCTGGCCGTGTTTGCCATGATATACGTGATAAAGGAAATCGTTTTCTTCCGCCGCAACACCCCCCGACAGAAAAAGACCAAACTGATTATTGCGGCGGGAAGCGTGGTGGCGATCGGCGTTGCGGCATGGATCGTGCTGACCTTTATGCAGCATACGCGGTTTGTGCAAGTGTTTGTTAATCTGTTTTCCAATTTAGGCAATATACGCTCGCTGCAAGATCTGTATGCGGTCGATGAAAGCGTAGCGGTGCGCCTGGAAGCCATAGTTGTTGCCTTCCAGGGCTTTGGTCGTATGTGGGGATTGCCCAACGGCTTTGGACAGATCTTGATCAGCGGGCAGGAGCATCTGCGCATTATGAGCGGATACGGTGCCGTGATCTACGAGCTGGGCGTGGTTGGCATCCTGCTTGTGGCGGCGCTGGCTTGGTGGATGATCCGTGGGCTAAAAAACGGGTTTGTCTATGGCATCGGCATTACCATAATCATGTTTTCCGCCATTCAACTGGGTTCGCCGGTCTTTATTCTCGTGTTCGCCTGTGCCTTGTATGCACAGGGTCGCAACAATGCGCTCACGGTGAATGTGGATGATTGGTGTAAAAAACTACTGCGAAAGAAGAGCGAACAATGAACACAAGACCGACGATCAGTGTTGTGACGATTTGCTACAACGCGGCGCAGATAATTGAACAAACGATCCAATCTGTGCTATCTCAGACATACACCGATTACGAATATGTGTTTATAGACGGGGCGTCTAAGGACGGTACGGTATCTATCATTGAGTCCTATCGCCAACCGTTTGAGAAGAAGGGCATAGCCTATCGCGTGATCAGTGAGCCGGACGGGGGCATTTACGATGCCATGAACAAGGGTGCGGCCCGATCCGAAGGGGAATGGGTTTTGATGCTCAACGCCGGCGACGTGCTGCTCCATGAGAAGGTGTTTGCCCAAGTGTTCGAAGGGAAGACCTATCAAGCAGCCGTGCTATACGGCAACACGGTGCTTCAAGAGATGAGCCGCGGCGGCATGCGCTATAAAAAAGTGCCCGCCCGCCCGCTGGAGAACATGGATGAGGGCATGGTGTTTTGCCATCAAAGTGCCTTTGTACAGGGCGAGGCCTTGCGACGTTACGGGTTTGACACCTCTTTTAAGATCGTTGCCGATTATGAGCAATTTCTTCGGATGCGCAAAGACGGTTTGGTCTTCACCAAGGTCGAAACTTATATTTCACTCTTTGACGGCTCGGGGGTGAGCATGGCTAAGCCGGAGGCTACCCTTGCCGAATACAAGGCCGCCAGGGCTAAAAACGGAATTGCGCAAAAAAATCGGGCCTTGTCCGGTGTTTTGCAGTGGATCAAGTACACCTTAAGGCAGACAATAAGAAAAGTATTGTCGGGATGGTTTTATTCAGAAAAAAGAGGCTGGTATTCGTCGCTGGACGACATGAAATGGTAACGATAACTTGACAGAATAGAGAGAATGGATAAACAAATGAAAATTATGTGGTTATGCAATATGGCGCCAAGTGCTGTTCGTGCCGCTACCGGGGGGATGGATAAAGGCGCGCTTTGGATGGATCATGTGTTTGATGATCTAAGATTGCACAATAAAATGCTGCGTGTTTTATATGCATCATCCCAGGCGTGTGAAGGTGTATTGGATGAAAATACGAGCTATGTTTCCTACGCCGAGGGAGAGCCTCATGTTTATACTGAGTCGTTGGAGGGTGTTTTTTCCAAAGAGTTGCTAATGTTTTCCCCCGATATTATTCATGTTTGGGGCACCGAATACGGACACACTCTCGCTATGGTTAATGCTGCTGAGAAATGTGGATATTTGGATCGGTTGGTGATTAGTATACAGGGACTTTGTTCCGTGATTGCCAAACACTACATGGAGGGCATTCCATACAAGGTGCAACAAAGCTATACACTTCGAGATTTTATAACGCATAACAATCTTCGTGATCAACAGAAAAAGTTCATGTTGCGCGGAGAGATGGAGAAGAAAGCGCTGGGGAAAGCCCGTCATGTCATCGGTCGTACCGACTGGGATAAAGCCTGCACAACCCAGATCAATCCTGCAGTACAGTATCATTACTGTAATGAGACGCTGCGAAAAGAATTTTATGAGAGAAATTGGAGCTATACCAACTGCCAGAAGCACACTATTTTTTGCGCCAGCGGCGAATACCCGGTTAAGGGGTCCCATTATGTGATGGAGGCAGTAGGAATGGTGGCCGAGAAATATCCGGATGTCAGAGTTACCTTCTCGGGATCAAGCCCCTTTCCCAAGAAGGATATCTTAGGGAAACTTAGATACACCGTATATGCTACGTATTTGGAAAAGCTGATAGAAAAATATAGTCTTTGGGACAAAGTGCGTTTTGCCGGATTTTTAAGTGCGGAAGAAATGCGGGAGCAGTATATAAATGCAAACGTATTCGTTAGTGCATCAACCATTGAAAATTCTCCTAATTCTTTGGGGGAGGCCATGTTGATGGGCGTTCCATGTGTTGCGAGCAATGTAGGAGGCGTATCCGATTTACTTTTGCACAAAAAAGAGGGCTTTGTGTATCAGTCTACCGCGCCGTATATGTTGGCACACTATATTATGGAAGTGTTTGCCATGCAGGATGCGGCAGAGGCTCTGGGGAAGGCTGCTAAACAAAAAGCGGCAAGTACACACGATCCAGAAGTTAATGCGAAACGACTTTTGGATATTTATGAGCAGATACAAGAAAGCACTAGATAGGTGGCCACGGGCTGGACCAAAATGAGCTTAACAAACGCATAGGAAAGGCAGAGTTATGTTATGATAGCGATTACCGTTGTGTCGGTTTGCTACAATGAAGAAAAGAATATAGCCAGAACCATCGAATCGGTGTTAGCGCAAACAACGACAGACTATGAGTATATTATCTGTGACGGTTTGAGTACCGACGCTACGGTGGAGATCGCCAAAAGTTATCAAGACAAATTTGCCGAAAAAGGAATTTCCTATCGCGTTTTTTCCGAAAAGGATAATGGCATTTATGATGCCATGAATAAGGGCATTGAGAAAGCCCAAGGACAGTATATGTATTTTCTCAACGCCGGCGATTGGTTGTGCGACGAGCAGTCCCTTTCGCATTTTGTGCAGGCCATACGCAAAGACGATAACCCGGCGGTATATTATGCCGATTATTATTATGTTGATCAGCACCGTGCCACGCGTGTCATAACCGACGATGCGCTGTTGCCCCAAGAAATGTCCCTTGGACATCCTTCCATGGTGGCGCGAACCGATCTGATGCGTCGGACACCTTTTGATACCCGGTATCGAATTGCGGCAGACTATAATTTTGTATTGGGCCTGAAAATGCAGGGTTTGTCTTTTATCCGTTTGGATGTGGCCACTACCTATTTCTTGTCCGGCGGCTTGAGCGGACAGGCCATGCAAGAGACCAATGAAGAATTGCGAAACATTCACATGAGCTACGGGTTGGCGCATCAAGATATTGAGCAGGCGCCGATCTCGTTGAAGCAAAAACTGGTCAGATGGTTGATCGGTGCGGCCCCGAAAGGGCTATGGCGGTTCTGGACACAACGGATCAAGCGAGACGCTTGGGTCGAGTATTAAGGATGATATTTGGTATCCACTAAAAAACGGAAGGATTATCTATGAAGACAGCAATTGTTGTGAGTGAAATCAATATCCGCGGGGGCACACACAAGCAGGTGCTTCGGCTTTGCGAGTTTTTGGAGAAGCAGGGCGTTGAGTTTTCTTTGCTGACCAAATACTATCAGCCGCAAAAGACCTATCCCGAATTTCAGAAACATAACGTACTCTTTGTCAAAGAACAAGAAGAGGAGTGGAATACCGAATATTCCTTCTTCAAAAAGTTGCGGATCCTATATGATAAAATGTGGGGCGAAGAGTATGCCTTGTTTCGAAAACTGCCCAAAGGCACTACGGTGGTAAACATTCACGATAATCGGTTGTTTATTTTTTCCTTCCTGGTAAAAATGTTTACCAAGGCCAAGTTGGTATGGCAGATTAACGACCTGCCGCATCGGCTCTTGCACGGGCCCGACAAAGAAGACACGGCCGGTCTTTTTACCAAGTGGGAAGATTTCTTTGTGAAACAATCGGTCAAGCGCGCCGATGCCATCACGGTGAACGTGTCCAAAAACAGAACGCGCGTGCAGGAGAAGATGGGGCGGGATGCCCAAGTCTTCTACTGCGGCGTAGATGTCAACGACAATCTGTATCCGCACACCTATGCGATGGCCGAAAACAAGCCGATCCGTCTGTTGTCGGCAGGCGTCTTCTTCCCCTATCGCAACTACGAAACCCTCGTGTTGGTTGTCGAGCAGTTGCGCTCGCAGGGGCATAACGTGCATCTGGATATCATTGGCTCAACCGAAATGGACAAGCCGTATGCTGACAGCGTATGCGCACTGATTCGGGAAAAGGGTTTGCAAAACGAGGTAACGGTATGGGGACAGGTGGATGAAGAAACCTATGCCAGACTTTATAATGAAGCGGATATGTTCCTGTTCTTGAATATTGACCAAAGCTGGGGCTTGGCGGTGTTTGAGGCGATGAGTTGTGGGCTGCCGGTGCTGGTATCCAACAGCGTAGGTGCCATTGAACTGCTCCATCACGACGAGGACGCGGTGATATTGGAGCCCAAGGATGTGGACGCTATCAGCAACACGATTATGAAATTGGCGTCGGATAGTGCCTATTATAATACCCTTTCGCAAAACGCCATAGCGGCGGTGAAGGAATTCACGTGGGATAAATTATATAACGAAAACATGTTGCGGCTGTTTGAGCAAATAAGCCGTTAACGATAAAGGAGATATATGAAATATCTGATTTTGGGAGCAGGCCCTGCGGGGCTAACCTTTGCCAACAAATTAAAACAGGCGGGTGAAACCGATTTTTTGGTTCTGGAGCGTGAAGCTCAGGCCGGTGGATTGTGCCGCAGCGTCGACGTGGACGGATCGCCGTTTGATATTGGCGGTGGGCATTTTCTGGACGTGCGCCGCCCGAAAGTCAATGAATTTCTTTTTGGGTTTATGCCGGAAGAAGAGTGGGATAAATATGATCGTGATAGCCGTATCGTTGTTAACGGCAACGAGGTCAATCATCCCATTGAGGCCAATATTTGGCAGATGAAGATGGAGGACCAGGTAGAATATCTGAAATCCATTGCGGTTGCCGGATGTAATTTGGGCACAGAAATGCCTGAGGAATTTGTCGACTGGATTTATTGGAAACTGGGGACAAAGGTTGCTGAGGATTATATGATCCCCTATAATCAGAAGATGTTCAGCAAGGAGCTTAATCAGCTGGGCACCTACTGGTTGGAAAAGTTGCCCAACGTCAGTTTTGAGGAAACGCTCCTTTCTTGCCTGACCAAGAAGGCCTACGGCACCCAGCCCGGTCATGCGCAATTCTACTATCCGAAGAAATACGGATACGGGGAGTTGTGGCTTCGTATGGCACAGGCACTCGGAGAAAACATTCGTTGTAATGTAGCGGTTAAGGGCATTGATTTTGCCACGCGTACCGTTACCGATGCGCAGGGCAACACCTATCAGGCCGATACGATCATTACGACCATTCCGTGGATGGAGTTTGATGAGATCCATGGTATGCCGCAGGACATTCGCGCGAGCATCGGTGAATTGAAGTATAGTTCCATTCAAACGGAGTATCATAGCGAGAATCTGGATACGCCTGCCCAGTGGATCTATTACCCCGATCCTAAACTGTCCTACCACAGAATTTTGGTCCGTCACAATTTCTGCCCCAACAGCAAGGGCTACTGGACGGAAACCAACAGCGAACGGGTGAACATGGAAGCGCCTAATGATAATTTCAAGTATATGAACGAGTATGCCTATCCCTTGAACACGGTCAGAAAGCCTGAGATTATGCGCAAGCTGTTAGCATGGAGCAAAGAACAAGGCGTGATCGGTTTGGGTCGTTGGGGCGAGCATCAGCATTATAATTCCGATGTGACGGTTGATTTGGCCATGGCCTTGGCGGAGGACGTTTTAACGAGGTAACCAAATGGGGCAGGGAAAAGAGAAGTCCATAAAACTGAACATGATTCTAAACGGGATTAAGGGGTTGATGGGGATTATCTTTCCGTTTATCTCCTTTCCTTATGTTGCTAAAATTCTAAGTGTTGATGGTCTGGGCGCTTTCAATTTTGCTTCGTCCATCGTGAGTTATATTACCTTGCTTGCCGCGCTCGGGTTTGCTATGTATGCAACGCGGGAAGGTGCCTTTATTCGCGACGACAAGGAGCGATTTTCAAAATTCGCCAGCGAGATTTATACCCTTAATATGCTTTCCACGCTCCTTGCGTATGGCGTGTTATTCGTCTTGCTTTGTGCCGTCCCTAAGTTTCGTGATTACAGCGATATCATCATGATTCTGTCGCTGGGCGTCTTTTTTCAGACCTTCGGCTGTGAATGGGTGTACTCGGTTTACGAGGAATACGCCTATATCACCGTGCGCAGTATCGCGCTGCAAATCCTGTCTCTTTTGATGTTATTCTTGCTGGTGAAAACGCCTAATGATCTGTATAGATATGCTTGGGTATCGGTGGCGGCCGCCGTGGTGGGAAATATCACCAACCGCCTTCTTGCCCGAAAATACGGCAGGATAGGGTTGACGGCAAAGATCGATTGGAAGCGGCATTTAAAACCGATTCTGATTTTGTTTGCCATGAATGCAACGGTGGCCATTTATGTCAACTCGGACATCACTCTTCTGGGGCTGTTATGTGATGATTACACCGTTGGTATCTATTCGGTTTCTGTAAAAATTTATACCATTATTAAAACCTTATTATCCGCTGTAGTTGCCGTGGCGATTCCCAGGCTGGCCGTTCTTATAGGCGGCGAAAGACGGGACGAGTTTTGTCATACGGCAAGCGATATTTACCGCACATTGATTACCGTGGTTTTCCCGGCCATTGTTGGAATCGTGCTCCTTAGGCGGGAGATCGTGTTGATTATTTCCGACGTGGCCTATATGGAAGCTACGCCTTCTCTTGCCATCTTGGCCGTTACGCTGTTTTTCTGTTTGGGTGCAGGGTTTTGGAGTCAAGCGATCCTGATTCCGTTAAAAAAGGAAAAGGTGGTTTTACAAGCAACCATCATTAGCGCAGCAATCAATATCGTTTTGAACATATGCCTCATTCCCTTGTGGGGTGAGATCGCAGCGGCCTTAACAACGCTTGCTGCAGAAGTAGCGGCATTCTTATTGTGCGCCCATGCGGCAAAAAAAGAAGTAAAACTATCGGGAATTATCCCTACCGGCATCAAAAGTGCAGGGGGCTGTTTGTTGCTATGTGTATATGTTTTACTCATAAAGCGATTGGATCTGCAACTTATCCCCTTTGTGCTGGTTGCCATTGGGGGTTCGGTAATGATTTACGCAATATCACAACTTCTACTGAAAAACGATGCGGTATACGGCATTGTGGCAAACCTTAAACGAAAAGCAAACCGATAACGAACCGTATTTCTCGCGTGAAAGGAAGTATTGAGTATGGATAATTTACAGGCGCTGTTTTTATCTCAATCCTATCAGGACGCATGGGATGATTACAACAGATCTCTTCACAATCAGAATTTTCCGGTGTGGGATTACGTGGTTTTGACGGCCTCCAACGAGCAGCAGGCCGAAGGGTTCCGCATGCAGTTGGAGGAGCGCAAGGAGTTTTTACCCGCGCGTACCCATTTCGCCGTCATTCCCGATGAGGGTGGGGTGCGAGTAGGCTCCGGCGGGGCAACGCTGAGCGTCATTCGTTATATCCGTCAGCGGGAATCGTCCTTTGACGGGTTGCGCATCTTGGTTATCCATAGTGGTGGAGACAGCAAACGTGTGCCGCAATATTCGGCGCTGGGCAAGCTGTTTTCTCCCGTGCCCCACGAACTGCCCAATGGCAGACGTGCCACGCTGTTTGATGAGTTCATGATTGCCGTGGCTTCGGTGCCTTCTCGCATTCGCGAGGGCATGCTGCTTCTTTCGGGTGACGTGCTGCTCCTCTTTAATCCCTTGCAGATTGACTATTCCGGTCAGGGCGCGGCCGTGCTTTCCTTTAAGGAGCATGTCGAAACCGGTAAGAATCACGGCGTCTTCTTAAGCGGCGAGAACGGAAACGTCTCCCGATTCCTGCATAAACAGACGGTGGAAACGCTCCAAGCACAGGGGGCGGTGAATGAGCACAACTGTGTCGATATTGATACCGGTGCGGTTATTTTCGGCGCAGCCATGCTGGAAGCGCTCTATTCCTTGGTTTCGACCGAGCAGGATTATAACAACTATGTCAACAGCACGGTGCGCCTGTCGCTGTACGGCGATTTTCTCTATCCGTTGGCATCCGAATCGACGCTAGAAAAGTTCTATTTGGAAAAGCCGGAAGGCTCGTTCTGCCAAGAGTTACGAGAGGCCAGAACCGAGGTTTGGCGGGTGCTGCGGCCCTTCCGCATGAAGTTGTTACGGTTGGCTCCGGCCAAGTTTATTCATTTTGGTACAACCCGCGAGATCATGGCTCTGATGAACACCGGTATTCGCGCCTATAAGGAACTGGGCTGGGACAACTGCGTGCGAAGCAGTATCGTCGGCAAAACGGCGGGCTATAACAGCGTGCTGTCCGAACGGGCGCAGATGGGTGACAACTGTTATTTAGAGACGTCCTACGTCCACTCGGCCGGCAAGGTCGGCAACAACGTGTTGCTGTCTTATATTGATATTCACGACGAAGAGATTCCCGATGACGTGGTGTTGCACGGTCTCAAACAAAAGGACGGCAAATTCGTTGTGCGCATCTACGGGGTCAACGACAACCCCAAAGAGGATCGGTTGTTCGGAAAGATTCTTGATGCCTCGTGGGGCATTTGGGACGGCGAAGACCGTACGTTGTGGACGGCCAATCTGTATCCCGCTTGCGATACCATTCGTCAAGCCGTTGCGGCGGCTCTGAACTTGTATGCCGTTATGCATGACGGCGGCGATCGAGAGGCGTGGGAAAAGAGCAGTCGAAAGTCGCTGTGCTCCGGATTTAACGACGCCGATGCCGCGGCCATCATTGCTTGGGATCAGCGCATGGAAGATCTTGTGCGCATGGATGAGATTGCCAAATTGATCAGCGCAGGGAAACCGGCGCGTGACGGCAAGGGGATCTTAAACGCTCGCACCTTGACAAAAATTCAAGAAGAATGGCTCGAGAGTCATTTGGAAAAGGCCGACTTTTCAACGGCAACCCGTCTATATTATTATCTGGGTGTTGCGCTTGGCAGCGAAGATTATATCGCGCAATGCTTTAACACCATTCAAGATAATATCCTAAAAACCACTATGGATCGGTTACAGTATAATGAAGATGCGCACATTATAACCGATTCGCATACGGTTAAACTGCCCCTGCGCGTGAACTGGGGCGGCGGTTGGTCGGATACGCCGCCATACTGTCTGGAACAAGGCGGCACCGTCCTCAATGCTGCCGTGTTGCTCGACGGAGAATACCCGGTTGAGGTACGTTTGGAAAAGATTGAGGAGCGCAAGATTGTCTTTGACAGCCGCGACATGGATGTGCACGGTGAGTTTAATACCATTGAGCCGTTGCAGGCAGCGGGTGATCCGTATGATCCTTTTGCCTTGCAAAAGGCCTGCCTGCTCGCCTGCGGCATTATTCCTAAGTCCGGCGGGAATTTGGATCAGATTTTAGAGCGCTTGGGCGGCGGCTTCATCATGCACAGTGAAGTCAGCAACGTGCCCAAGGGCTCGGGACTGGGTACCAGTTCCATTCTTTCGGCGGCTTGCGTCAAATGCGTGTTTGAATTTATGGGCATCACCCATACCGAGGACGATCTGTATGACCACGTGTTGGCCATGGAACAGATTATGTCCACCGGCGGCGGCTGGCAGGATCAGGTCGGCGGCATTACGGGCGGCATTAAGTATATCACCTCGGCGCCCGGCTTGGAGCAGAAGCTCAAGGTGGAGCATCTCACGCTCAGCGAGGAAACGCTGCGCGAACTGAGTGAACGGTTTTGCTTGATCTATACCGGACAACGCCGTCTTGCCAGAAACCTGTTGCGTGACGTAGTTGGTCGGTATGTGGGCAACGAGCCGGAAAGCCTGTATGCGCTCAATGAAATTCAGCGTGTTGCCGCACTCATGCGTTTTGAGCTTGAACGCGGGAAGGTGGATGAATTCGCCAAACTGCTGGAGCATCACTGGGTGCTCAGCCAGCAGGTGGATGCCGGCTCAACCAATACGCTGATTGATCAGATTTTTGCTTCGATTGATGATTTGATCGACGGTCGTTTGGTTTGCGGCGCCGGTGGCGGCGGCTTCTTGCAGATCGTGCTCAAAAAAGGCGTGACCAAGGAGCAGATTCATAACCGCCTCAAAGAGGTATTCCAAGATAACCCCGTAGATGTATGGTCGTGCAGTTTTGTATAAGAAAAAACCCCGGCGGATCTTACGATCCGTCGGGGTTTTTCTTGGTCGAAGTAGCGTTATAGTAATCAAGCGTAAACCCGCATAAATACTAGGTTTTTCGCAGTAAAAAACAGTACATATCTCTTGATTACTATGATTAATTAGAAATAAATTGATAATTCTTTGTAAAAAGCAGACTTAATAGGATGTTGGTTGTAATATGATTGTTGCTTATACTTTGCAAGCGAGCTGAACATTGTGCCATTTT
>CALBKB010000074.1 GCA_937892635.1 uncultured Clostridia bacterium | reverse complement strand
GTCATAGTCGAGCATAAACTTCTTGGAGAGGTCTGCATAGATCTCGCTTGCCTTGTCGGAGAGCTTCTTCGAGAGAGGAAGAACAGCTGCCTTGAAGGGGGCAAGAGCGGGATGGAGGTGAAGAACAACACGAACGTCGTTCTTTTCTGCGTCGATAACTTCTTCATCGTATGCGTCGCAAAGGAATGCAAGAGCAACACGGTCTGCACCAAGGGAAGGTTCAACAACGTAAGGAATATATCTTTCGTTGGTTTCCGGATCGATGTAGCGAAGCAGGTTCTGGGCCAGCTCCCGGGCGATGGCGGCCAGCGTCAGCCCCACGCCGACCCACAGTTTATAGCGGAAGGTGTAGCGGACGCCCTCGTGGTTCCCGTCGCCGAAATACTGGGCGCCGAAGATGCCGGCGCCCGAGATGACGCCGAAGATGCATAATTGGAAGACGAAGATGAGTTGGTTGGCAATGGCGACGCCCGACATGGGATAGGTGCCCACCTGCCCGACCATGATGTTATCGAGCATGGCCACGAAATTGGTGATGGCCTGCTGGACGATGATGGGCAGCACCATCGCCAGCACCCCCTTATAAAAGGCGCGATCGCCGAAATACTTAGACATAAACGGTCCCTCTTATTCGGTAATGGCAGTATTGTACCATAGGCAGGCATAAAAGTCTATTGCCTTTTTACGAATTTGTTATATAATAGAAATACCACCAACCGGAGGTACGTAATGAATATTGTGGTTGTAGGCGCGGGCAAGGTCGGACAGACGCTGTCGGCCCAGCTGGCGCAGGAAAATTATAACGTAACGATCATTGACACCGATGCCGTGGTGCTCAACCGTCTGGTCAACATCTACGACGTGATGGGCGTGGAGGGCAACGGTGCCAACTACGACGTGCAAAAAGAGGCAGGCGTGACGCATGCCGATCTGCTGATTGCCACCACCGACAGTGACGAGATCAATATGATCGCCTGTCTGGTGGCTAAAAAATTGGGCGCGGCGCACACCATAGCCCGCGTGCGTAATCCCGAATATGAAAAGCAGCTGCGGTTTATGCGGCGGGAGCTGGGGCTGACCATGGCCATCAACCCCGAGAAGGAGGCGGCGCGCGAGATGGCGCGCGTGCTTCGTCTGATGGGGGCAAGCAAGGTGGAGGCCTTTTCCAAGGGGCGCATCGAGCTGATCGAGCATCACGTGGCCGCCGAGTCGCCGCTGTGCGGCATGAAATTGATGGAACTGAGCAAGAGCCTGCGGGTGCAGGTGCTCATCTGCGCCGTCTTGCGCGGCGGGCAGGTGGTCATTCCTTCGGGCGATTTCACCTTGCAGGCCGACGATGCCGTTTATCTCACAGCCGCGCCCCAAACGCTGGAACTCTTCTTCCGCCGTCTGGGTATTCTCAAGCGGCGCGCCCGCTCGGTCATGATCGTGGGGGCTTCGACCACCGCCTATTACCTGACCAACGCCCTGCTGGAAACGGGCATGAATATCAAGGTGATCGACCAGAACGAGGAGCGTTGCCAGCATTTTGCCGAGATGGCGCCCAACGTGCTGGTGGTGCATGGCGACGGCACCGACCCCGACCTGCTTGACGAAGAGGGTATCCGCGAGACCGACGCCTTTGTGGCGCTGACCGATATTGACGAAACGAATATTCTCATGTCCATGAAGGTGGCGCAAGCGGGCGTGGACAAGGTGGTGACCAAGGTCAACCGCCATTCGCTGCGCGAGCTGGTAGCGCAGAC
>CALBKB010000073.1 GCA_937892635.1 uncultured Clostridia bacterium | reverse complement strand
TGGCGCTGATCGACGATCAGCGGGATGCCAACGGCATGAATGCTTTGGATCACTATGAAAAAGCCATCGTTTACTTTGACCGTGCCAGTGAAAAGGACAATTATTCCGTGGCGTATACCGCTTTGCGCGGCAACGAACTGGAAAAGTACTTTGGGTTGATTTTCGGTGTCATCGGCGTATTGATCGTCGGTTTGCTTGTCTTGAAAATTGTTCGCGCCCAAAAGCAGAGAAAGTTAGCCAAAGCCATGAAAAAACGCGTGGATCAAGGTCCCATGATTAATCGTGCAAAGAAAGGAGATGCTGAATAATGGAAAAAAGTGAAAAGAAAACCGGCTTCTCCTTTGGATCGGTCCTGCAAGAGTTTGGAACCTGGTTGAAAGCATTCCTTCCCAAAGCTTGGCAGGGAATCAAAACCACCTTCAAACGCATGGGCTACGCCTTCTACATTCTGTTCCATCCCTTTGACGGCTTCTTTGATTTGAAAAACGATCCCAAGCGCCGTTCGGTTTCGGCCGGGGTGATGTGGTTGGTGGTTTACGCCGTCGTGGCACTGATTCGCTTCCAGTCTCTCGGGTATTTGTTTGCCGATCGGGGGGCACAGTTGGATTTGAACGTTCCCGTTTATTTGATTACAGCGATACTTCCCTACGTGATGTGGGCCGTTTCGAACTGGTGCTTCTCTTCCTTGATGGACGGCGACGGAAAACTTTCCGACGTTTTGATGGTTACCGCCTTCGCAACGTTGCCCATGACCATTTGTAACCTGATCCAGATCCCTTTGAGTCACTTCCTCTCTTCTGCGGAAGGAAGCATCTTTACTTTTATCGGCTCCTTGGGTATGGTTTGGGGCTATTTGTATATCTTCCTTGCAATGATAATCGTTCATCAGTATTCCGTTGCCAAAGGATTGGGAACCGCGATTCTCACCATTGTCGGCATGGCCGTGATCGCCTTTGTTGCAATTTTGATCTTCTTCCTTCTCCAACAAATTACCAGCTTCGGTATGGAAATTTGGACGGAAGTTGATTTCCGATTGAACGAGTAAGGAGGGTTAGGATTATGAAAGCGATGACAAAGAAATTACTCGTTTTGATTGCGGGAGTTTTGCTTTTGGCCATTCTCCTGTCTTCCTGCGGACTCGACTCTTCGGAATCCAACGAGGTATCCGATGCCGCCCGTCAGGAGTTTATCGAAGAAATGTTGTATGCCGAGGGAGCCCAGCTCCTTTATGCGCCTCAGGTCGTAGATGAAGAAGGGGAAACCCCTTATTTTAAACAGCCCAGCGGCTATACTCCCATGAGCAAAGGCGAAGGGGCTATGACCGGCTTGACCGATATGAGCAAGGTCTTGAGCAATGACAGATATGAGCTGTATATTGACTTTAAGACCACGGATATTGCCGTGTTGGATACCGAGACCCGTCATGCATACCATTCCAACCCTCTTCGCGATCCGGATAAGAAAACAAATCAAAATGCGGCTAAAATCCTCGGATCTCCTCTTTCCGTAGAGGCGTACGATGTGGCCGGGAAACACTATTCCTTCAATTTCTACAACGATTGTTGGGATAACGGCACCGGAGCGTTCTACGTGGTGAAGAACGGAGAATCTCTCCGCTTGATTTACACCATCGGGAACGACCCCGATAAGGATCTCTTCCCGCCCGTTATTACGGAAGACACCTGGAACAACCGCATCATCAAAGGCTTGAACGAGCTTTATACCAGCGGAC
>CALBKB010000072.1 GCA_937892635.1 uncultured Clostridia bacterium | reverse complement strand
CGAAAGACTCTGCTTTTTTCATGCCCAAAACAAAAAAAAGAACCATACCGCTGGTATGGTTCTTATCTTGGCGGAGACGGTGAGATTCGAACTCACGTGCGGTTGCCCGCAAACGCATTTCGAGTGCGCCCCGTTATGACCACTTCGATACGTCTCCGTGTATGTTAAACTCAATTTAGAGTATAACGAACTATTCAATTCTTACCGAACGGGGCGCCCCGTTATGTCCCATTGCGGTGCCCGAAATTTTTTAACACTGCCGTGTAAAAATTTCGACCGCGGCTGCTCCTTATGCCTCGCTTCATCTGCCACCGGCAGCGCTCGGCAACGTCCCCACTTCGATACGTCTCCATATGTTAAACTCTGTTAAGAGTCAAACACAAAATTTAATTATTTATCAAACAGTGCGCGCGGTTATGTTTTGTTGAGGTTGCCCGCAACCTTTTAACACTGCCACGTAAAAATTAGACCGCGGCTACTTCTTGTGCCTCGCTGTATCTGCCATCAGCAGTGCTCGGCAACGTCCTCGCCTCGATACTTCTCTGCATCAGGGAAGTCTTAGCGGTTTCCGGTAGATGCTGACATTAAAGAATTTTGTCCACGTGTTCGAGCACGTATTCGCTCTCGGTGACCAGCAGAACCGGCTGAGAGAAATCAAGCGTGAACAGGCCAATAAAGGATTTGGCATCGACCATGATTGAGTTGTCCAAAGAATGGAAGTATACATCATCCTGAACGGCTGTGGCGAGTCGCTGAATGGCTTGAAGTTCTGAGATGCTGTTGATAGTGATTTGCTTAGTCATTAATACAACTCCTTTCACGTTATCGGCATCGGTAAATAACCTTTACTATTGTACCTTTCCCGCATCGGTTTGTCAAGCGTTTTCCATGGATTTTCCTGTCGGGAAAAGAATTGATTTTTATCATACGGTGTGCTATAATATTTCTAATTATAGGAAGGGAGATGAGGGGATGTCGCTGCAATTGCACGAGGATTATCGGTCCATGCGCCGAGAAGTATCGGTATTGTGCCTGATCTTTATGCTCTACGCTGTCGTAAGCGGATTGGCCAGCGGCGGACTGTCCTTGTTGTACTTGGACGGTGCCTCAAACGTCACCGAGGACATAGTCTCCAATATCCATCTCGATCGCCTGATGTTATTGTCCTATCTGGGTACCTATGTGTTGATGTTTGCCGTGCCCTTGAGTGTCTTTTTCCTTTGTAAAAGCTGCGATCGTGTTACGGATTATTTCTATCTTAACCGCACCCCCCAATGGGGTGTTGCACTGTTGGGATGTCTGGGCGTGTTGGCTGTCAACTATGCCGTTTCCATCCTTGCCGATGCCGGCAACCTCGTCTTTGCGCGCGTTGGCGTTCTCGCCGATGCCACCGAAATATTGGGGTATGGCGACGATGCCGTATCCAATGTCATTTATTTCATTATTTTGGTTATCGCCCCCGCGGTATTGGAAGAGTTCTGCTTTCGCGGTGTTATCTGTGGCCGTCTGGCGCGGTATAACGGGACGGCAGCCGTCTTGGTGTCGGCCATGCTTTTTTCCTTAATGCATATGAACATGGATCAAATTCCCTTTGCCTTTTTGGCGGGATTATTGATGGGTTACGTCTATCTGCGTACCGGCTCGATCTGGAGCAGCGTACTTATTCATGCCGTCAACAACGGATTTGCCTTTTTAAGTGAGTATCTATATTATCGCTACGATGGTGCTATCGAGATGGAACGTCTGTATATGCTCGGTTGGGCGGGACTGTTTGTCTTGGGGTTGATCGCCTTGGTGGTGCTTGGCTTGTCGCATAAGCAGGCCGACGCGCCGCCGTTGCTCTCGGTTGGACGTGCTATGACGGCCGCACTGAGCAGTCCGCTTTTTTTGATCTGCTGCCTCTTAGCCATCGTTGCCGCTTTTATGGTGTTGCCGCTATGATGGATGAGCGATATATGCACCGCGCCATGGAATTGGCGCGTCAAGCGGCGGATGAGGGCGAAGTGCCGGTCGGCGCCGTGATTGTTTATGATGGTCAGATCGTGGGCGAAGGCCGCAACCGTAGAGAAGCCCTGCAAAATGCGTTGTGCCATGCCGAGATCGAGGCTATTGACGCCGCTTGTAAATACATCGGCAGTTGGCGGTTGTGTGACTGTGATTTGTACGTCACCTTGGAGCCTTGCCCCATGTGTGCCGGCGCTATCATCAATTCCCGTATCCGCACCGTCTATTTTGGCGCCAGTGACCCGAAAGGCGGCGCCGTCGGATCCTTGATTAATCTGTTTGAATTGCCCGAAATTTTCCGAGTCCAAAGCAAAGGTGGCATTTGCGGCGAGGAATGTTCGGCTTTACTTAGTGAATTTTTTGCGTCATTACGGCGTGCTCGACAACAAAAACAATTAGGAGAAACCTTGTGAGACGCTATATTTATCATGACACTCTGCGAACAATCGAACAAAAAGCCTACGACGTTGTCATTATCGGCGGTGGCTTGGCAGGCATCTATACGGCCTTGTCTTTGCCTCCCACCATGCGTATTCTGGTCGTGCAGAAAAAGAATGAGCAGGTATCCAGCTCTTGGCACGCCCAGGGCGGCGTAGCGGCTGTAACGTTGCCCGATGATTCTTGGCAGGCACATAGGGATGATACGCTGACGGCAGGCGCCGGTCTTTGCGACCCCCATGCGGTTGAACTGCTGGTGCGCGAAGGTCCTAAGGAAATTGCGCGCCTGTGTGAGCGTGGCGTCCCCTTTGACCGTAATGCTGACGGTGCGTTGGCCTGCGGCCGCGAAGGTGGGCACGGCGCCCATCGCCTCGTCCATTGCGGCGGCGATGCTACCGGTCGCAT
>CALBKB010000071.1 GCA_937892635.1 uncultured Clostridia bacterium | reverse complement strand
TTTTTATGCAGATCGGGGAAGGTCAAGCAGACGCCCGTTTCGTCACCATCTTCCTCGCCGCTACGGAAGGCAAACAGCTGCCCTTCTTTAATCTCGGCTTTACCACCCTTGAAATCCCGCAAGCGGATCTCGGGGCCTTTGGTATCGAGCAGAATGGCGGTGTGCAAATTATGTTTCTCGCGCAACTCTTTGACACGATCCATACGCACCTTGTGTTCGGCATGGGTACCGTGGCTGAAATTAAAACGCGCGCAGTCCATGCCCGAGAGCATCAGACGCTCCAATACATTATTTTTGTCAACGGCAGGACCGAGGGTGCAAATAATTTTTGTCTTTCTCATGCAAGTAGCCTCTTTTGCTTTTTATACGTGTGTATTAGTATACCACAAAACCATCTTGCGTACAAGGCAAACGCCAATATTATTTGCCTTTTTCCCACAGGCAATACTCCCGCAGGGTACACCTTTGGCAATCGGGTTTTCGCGCATTGCAAACGGCGCGTCCGTGATAGATCAGCCGATGACAAAACATCAGCCGCTGATCTTTGGGAATAAGTGCCGACAGTTCTCGTTCGACCACCAACGGGTCGTTACTCTTGGTCAGTCCAAAGCGGTTAGCCAAGCGGATACAATGGGTATCCGCCACAATCCCTTGATCGTTATACACAACACCCAGCACCAGATTGGCTGTCTTGCGCCCCACTCCTGGCAATTCCAGCAGTTTTTCCATCGAATTTGGCACAATTCCATTGAATTTTTCGCACAAAACACGCCCCAAACCGATCAAATTTTTGGCTTTATTCTTGTAAAATCCGCAAGATCGGATGATCTCTTCAACCTCAGAAACATCGGCATCCCGATAATCCTCGGCCGTTTTGTATTTGGCAAACAGATCTTTGGTCACGATATTGACCCGCTCGTCGGTACACTGAGCCGACAGGCAGGTGGCCGCGACCAGTTGTAGCTCATTCTCAAAATCCAGCGAACACTTGGCATCGGGATACAACTGCGCCAGCCGCTCGATCAATTCCTTTGCCTTTTGTTTTTTAGTCATGTTTAATCTTGTCCCAGTAGGCCTTGGTGGCCTGCTCTAATTTATTGTCGCCGTACTCGTAGTAGACGGTGTCTTTGAGGGCGTCGGGCAGATACTGCTGCTTGACCCAGTTATTCTTATGTCCATGCGGATAGATATAGGTCTGTCCATGCCCTAAGGACTTGGCGCCTTCGTAATGGGCGTCCTGAATGTTGGATGGCACAGCCGAATAGTTGCCGTTAGCCACGTCGGCCATGGCCGCATCGATAGCGCAAATACCCGAATTGGACTTGGGCGCTGTTGCCACCATAATCACGGCATCGGCCAGCGGGATGCGTGCTTCGGGCAAGCCCAACTGCAAAGCACTGTCCACCGCTGCCTTGCAATAAATCAAGGCGTTGGGATAGGCCAGCCCCACGTCCTCGGCCGCCGTAACCAGCAACCGACGGCAGACCGAAATCAGATCGCCGGCGCTGAGCAACCGCGCCAGATAGTGAAGCGCCGCATTCTCGTCCGAGCCACGCAGGGACTTTTGAAAAGCCGAAAGCAGATCGTAATGATAGTCACTGTCGCGATCGTATTTGACGGCACTCCCCTGCGCTGCCTGCCGCGCCATCTCCATATCAATGAAGATCGTTTTCTGGCCGGGCTTGGCCAGACACAACAACTCTACGGCATTGATGGCTTTGCGCACATCTCCTGCGCAAGAGGCGCAGACATAGTCAAAGGCTTCCTGCTCAAATTCCACCGTAAAATCGCGCTCTTTGGCTAAGGTAGCCACGGCGCGGCGCACCGCCTTGGCAATCTCCTGCCGCGGCACCGGCTGAAATTCAAAGACAGTGCAGCGCGAAAGCAGGGCGTTATAGACGTAAAAATAGGGGTTCTCGGTCGTCGAAGCGATCAGGGTGATCTTCCCGTTTTCCACAAACTCAAGCAGGGATTGCTGCTGTTTTTTGTTAAAATACTGAATCTCGTCAAGATAGAGCAGGATGCCGCCGGGGGCGAGCATGGTGTCGATCTCGTCAATGATGGCTTTGACGTCCGATAACGAGGCGTTGGTGGCATTGAGCCGATGCAAACGCTTGCCCGAAGCGGCGGCCAAAATATTAGCCGTCGTCGTTTTTCCGGTGCCCGAGGGTCCGTAGAAGATCATATTGGGCAGATCGCCCGACTCGGCGATCTTGCGCAGCAGTTTGCCCTCACCCAAAATATGACGCTGTCCGTAAACCTCGTCGAGCTTGGTGGGGCGCAACCGATCAGCAAGCGGTGTAGCCATCGTTCTCTCCTTAATAGAGGGGATATTTCTTGCACAGCTCCAGCACCTCTGCCAGAACACGCTCCTTATTTCCCTCAAAATCAGTGATAACATCCTTGATCCAGCCACCGATCAGTTCCATCTCCGCCTCTTTGAAGCCACGGGTGGTGGTAGCGGGAGTAC
>CALBKB010000070.1 GCA_937892635.1 uncultured Clostridia bacterium | reverse complement strand
CATTAGCGTACTCGCCTGCGTTATAAGCCTTGGCGAAAGCTACCAATTCCTCTGCGCTTGCAATCTCAATACCTATGAGAGTAGCGGTTGGAACGAACTCAATAACAGGCATAGTCTTAATATCGCCCTTTGTGAGAGTGATAGCGTCTGTTGCGATATCCATGTAGTGTCCTTTGGAGTCAATCAGGCGAACAGAGAAGCTTGGACGGATATTCGTCAAACAAGGCTTCCTCAACAGCCGTGCTCAAATCAATGACATGGCCATCTTCAATACTGACCAAATCATCGCTAACCCCATCGGGGCCGATAAAGCATTCGAGGGGCACATCCACATCAAACGCCACATCACCCAAGCAGCGCGCGCATGGCGCAACAGCATGAGCCGAAATGACCGCTTCAATGGCAATACCCTGATATCGGTTGCGCACCGTACCCTTAACCTGCACCATGCCGAACGGATGGACGCCATCGCCCATTTCAAGTGCCGAAAAATCCTTTTCACACCCAAACGATAGCACAAATTTTTCACTGGCCAGTACTTGTCCGATGTTCAGTTTCATATTATTACCTCGATACGCATATTACATTATACATATTTGACCGTTGTATGTCAAGCCATTTCTTTATATTTTCACTAATGTTTGGGAACATAGTTACTATAGTTCAAGGACAACGCGGTCTTAGCTCTTGGACGGGGTCTTCGAGCGGCTGTTTCTGTAGATTCAACCATGAAAGCACAACAAAGGCTCAACCCCATCATGGCCAGATCGCACACATACGTCGATGTGGAAATCATGCTGCGATAAACGGGCGCCGGCAATAGTCCGAAGACCAGCGCTGCAACCGCTGACAACGCCAACAACAACGATGCCGCCGCACACATAACAAACCAATGACCTTTGATAGTTCCTTCAATCAGTACTCGCCCAAAACAGGATAAAAACAAAAGAGTTATACCCGTCGACAGCAGGTGAACGGCATAGCTGTCTACCGACGGATTCATGGTAATGGTCATGAAATCTTCCACCAACCCAATCACATATAACCCGATGGGTCCCAAAATAAGTGCTACGTGTGATATCTTAAAAAACCGTGTGCCGTTGCGCCAGAGCAAAAAGAAAAAGACCACCGACACCCCCGACAAAACTATCTTAATTACTGACAACCAAGGAACCTGAACGCGATAGAAAAATATGGTCTGAGAAAGATTTTGCCACAACTCCACAAACATCATCACCGTATGCAAAGAAAAGGCCACAGCCACCAGACCGGCAACCGTGCAAAACTCCCGACAGTCACGGAAGGGCACCTGTCCTTTGTCGCGCAAGCTGGGCACTACTGCGACAAACAATATTGCCGCCACGATAACAATTTGTAAGGCTGCCCAAAATTGGGATGTATGGTATCCGCTCGACGGATCGACACCCAACAATAATACAAGCATACGCACCACGCTGAGTACCGCTGCGCCGATTATGATAATTATGTTTCGCTTTTTCCGTAAATATTCCAACGCCGCTTCACCTCTTTTTTATTGTAACGCATTTTCCCTCAAATTCCAAGAGGCAAATAAAATTTCTTAATAAAAAACGGGCAGTGCCTATAGCACTACCCGCTTTTGACTTATTCAATAACAAAAGGCAAGCGTCCTTTGGCCTCGCGGCGACCGGACAATACTTCAATAGCGTATTCCTGCGATTGCTCCATCATATATCCGTAAATGCGACGCTTCATCGGCGGCAAATACTTCAACGCAAAGGGATTACCAAAATGCACAACGGCAGCAACCTTACCCGAACGCGACAAAGCATCGATTACGACTTCAGTACGACGAGTCAGTCCGTCGGTGCCCAAATAGCTGGTCGTCGTGCAGAACGTTACGAAGACGGCCTGCTTATACTGCGTCGCAGCAGTCAGCACACGGTCATGGTCGCGCTGCATGCTGAATTCCGGTAAATATTCAACCGCCGCATTGGGGAATTCACGATGAATGGCCCGAACGACACGATCGGGATCGTACCACTTACCCGTTTGAATCTCATGGTTATCGGTCGGATCGTAGTTATTCTCGGTCAAAACGATAAACAGCGTCTTTTCATTCTTATCAATGGCAACGTCGACACCATCGGTAATGGCAGTGATGCAATCCGCGGCCAGTTCACGAAGTTTTTTATCGTCTTCGGCACTAAACGGGCAAATACCCTGCTGCTGTCCCACAAACTCCTGTGCAGCTTGAACATGGCGCACCGCCTCATTCAGACGCTCATCACTGATCATGCCGTCCTCATAATTCTTTTTGAGCATTTCAAAGCATTCGCGCGCAGAACTACGGAAGTTGGGCAGAACAATATCGTTACCGGCGGCGATAGCCATACCGTAAACATTTTCCTCACCAAACTTCTGCAAAATACCCATCATGGCAAACGAGTCGGTATAGCACAAACCGTCAAAGCCCATGTTGCGGATAATATCAATAACCTTCTTGGACAACGAAGCCGGATACTCCGGATCAATGTTGACATACTTATTGTGATTGGTCATGATGGCAGGCAACAGCCCCTTGCTTAGCAAATGCTGATAAGGAATCAGATCGAACTCTTTAAGGTCCTTCTCCGTTAAGTGGGACTCTCCTTCGGCCATATGGGTATCCATCGGATCCTCGCTCGAACCGGGATAATGCTTGGCACAGGGCAGAAAATGATGCTTCATCATTTCGGTATACATCACTTCCAGTTTGCGCGATACTTTGTGCGGATCATCGGAAAGCTTGCGATACACACTGCAAGGCGCATCGCCACGCAGAATGTCGGCGATCTGTCCCCAGGTTGCATTCAAGCCGGCCTTCTGTGACTCACTGACAACACCACGCACATAGGCCAGCAACGACTCATCATCATCGCAAGCACCCAGTGTCATTAACTGCGTCTTGGGCAGTTCAGAAGGAGGCCAACCCTGCTCGGTATCGTTAACAATGATGACAGGATAATCGGCCGCTTCCTTGATTCGTCGAGCAATTGACAGGTCGTTATAAGGAACCTGAACAGCACCAACGGCGTGTTTTTTGACCATTTCCAAAGCAAAATCCACGTCATCTTGACGACCGGCCACCAGACGATAACAGAACACGTGGCCCAGCTTTTGTTCGATTGTCATTTCTTCAATCTTCATGGTTTTCTCCTGGATGATTTATTTTTTGGTAGATCCGAGCCAGAAGATCAGCATCGGGCACCTGAAATTCTTTCTGCGGCGCAACGCCCAAGCGCGCGGCCTTGGATAGCCCCGTGCGATGATAGGGCATCAACTGCACCTGAATTTTAGGGTATTTCTTTTTCAAATCGGCAATTTTTTGGATAAAATCATCATCCAAATTACCGCCGGGCACGATAGGACAACGCAACACAATATTAGCGCCCAGCCCATATAACACGTCTAAATTTTTCAGGATTAAAGTATCTTCCACACCCGTCAATTCTTTGTGACGAGCGGTAGACGCCTTGCAATCATAGAGAAAACAGTCACACAGCGGGGCAATTTTCACATAGTCCTCGGTTTTAGCAAACCCGCAAGTCTCCATCATGAAGGAAATCCCTTCAGCTTTACAGGCCTGCGCCAAAGCATAGCATAGCTCAAGTTGTGCCATTGGCTCACCGCCGCTAACCGTCAAGCCACCATCTTGGCCATAAAATGGCTTATCTCGTCGAACCGTGTGCATGATCTGCTCAACGGTCATCTCCTCACCGACCACGCGCCGCGCCCCGGTGGGACAGCCTTCCTTGCACCGACCGCAGCCGATGCAAAGCTCACTATGGAATTCTTCCTGAGCCTGGAAGGACAAGGATTCGATATTATGACACCATTGGCAGCGCAAGGGGCAACCCTTGAAAAAGACACAGGTGCGAATCCCTGCCCCGTCATCGGTGCAATACCGTTGAATATTGAATATCATTTTAATACTCTGTCCGATCAATAATCTCCTGCTGCAAGGTCGGGGTCAAGCGCACAAAGTAATCACTGTAACCACCAATGCGCACGATCAGATCGCTGTGCTGCTCAGGATTTTCTCTGGCATCAATCAGCGTCTGTCGATCCACGACATTGACCTGCATTTCCAAACCGCCCCGTTCCACAAAGGTGCGGACCAACTGAACGAATTTCTTTTGATTTTCCCCACTGAGATTGTCTTTGCCGAACTTAATGTTAACGACCATGCCGCCCAAAAACTCTTTCTGATCCCAAGAACTCAGCGAGAGGATCATAGCCGTCGGACCATGGGTATCTCTACCCTGTACCGGCGAACAACCGTCGGAGTAAGAATAGAATGCCTTTCTTCCATCGAAGGTGGCACCCATTTTCGAGCCGCGAATGGCATGACCGATATAGGAGAAGGAGCCCGGTTGCATGCGGCTTCCGCCCAGCATCGGCTCATGGAAAATACGCTTGATACCCTCCGCCAACACCTCGGCTATAAGGTCGGCCGACTCATCGTCGTTACCATAGTGCGGCAGGTGGTTGATGATGGTTTGACGCAGCACTTCCTCATCCTCAAAATTCTTGCTGATTATATCATAGAATTGCTTAAGCGTCAATGTGTTTTTTTCGTATACCAGTTCCCGAATTGCCACCAACGAATCAACGGCATTCGAGAAGCCGAGGAAGACCGGCTGTAAGAACATATACCGTTCACCGCCCTCAAAAATACCTTTGCCCCGGGCGATACAATCCTCTACCAGGCAGCAAATGCGCATGGGGTCATTGCTGTTGCGGCTGGCTTCCAGCATACGAGAAAAATAGCG
>CALBKB010000069.1 GCA_937892635.1 uncultured Clostridia bacterium | reverse complement strand
CAGTCCTTTGACTGGAACCACGGCGTATTTGTCGGCTCGACCATGGCCAGCGAAACCACGGCTGCTGCCGCCGGTGCTGTCGGTGTTGTCCGTCGCGATCCTATGGCTATGCTGCCCTTCTGCGGCTATCATATGGGTGACTACTTCAAGCATTGGCTGGAAGTCGGTGCCAAACTGAGCAACCCGCCCAAGATCTTCAACGTCAACTGGTTCCGCCAGGATGACAACGGCAACTTCATGTGGCCGGGCTTCGGCGACAATATGCGCGCCCTCATGTGGATCCTCGATCGCTGCAACGGTAAAGCCGATGCCGTCGAGTCGGCCATCGGTTATATGCCTAAGGCCGAAGACCTCAACGTCGAAGGTCTTGACCTCGATGCCGCTACTCTCAACGAGTTGCTCACCATCGAGAAATCTCACTGGGAAGAGGAAACTGCCGGCATCGACGAGTTCTATGCCAAGTTTGACCGCCTGCCCGACGAGTTGCGTCATCAGCTTGCCGCCCTCAAATCCCGCATTGCCGCTCTGTAAAAACCAAAACCCCTCCCAAAAACGGGAGGGGTTTTTTGCAAGAAATTACTTAGACCAAGCCACACATCGCATCCCACTGGCGCTCCATATCCGCCAATAGGGCAAATTGTGTACGGCAACGATCGAGATTGTGCTCAGGGCGGTGGATGGCGAAATACACGTCACCTGCCAGATAATCGGTCAGAAAACGCACGCCACATTCCAGCGTCATTATCTTGGCGCCCAGCGCCAGCGTCTTCTTCTCCATTTGCGTCATGCTGGAGAAGGTTTCCAAGTAGCCTTGGAGATAGGCCTTATAATATTCGATATCAAACTTGACCTTGCTCAGATCTCGTTCATCTTCGGCCGCCGTCGAGGCACCGAAACGAATCGAGTCGCCGAAATCGTAGGCAATCAGTCCGGGCATAACGGTATCCAAGTCAATCACGCACATGGGTTTTCGGGTGACGGCATCCAGCATAACGTTGTTGAGTTTGGTGTCGTTGTGCGTGACTCGCAAGGGCAATTCGCCCTTTTCCAGCATCTCCACCAAGGCCGAAGCCTCGGCCTCATGCGCCAGAGCAAAGGCAATCTCCTCCTGCACCAAAGCGGCCCGCCCCATTACGTCAGCAGCCAACGCCTCACGGAACCGGCGAAAACGATCGGGCGTATTATGGAAATTGGGAATGGTTTCATGTAAGGTATGGGCCGGGAAATCCTCCAACGCCTGCGCAAAGGCGCCGAATGCCCGTGCACTCTGATAGAAATCTTCCTTGCACTCCGCCTTTTGCAAACAAATGGAATTCTCGATAAAGTCACACAGACGCCAGTAATCCCCCTCATCATCCCGATAACAGCATGCGCCGTCCTTGGTGGGCCATACCGTCAAGCAGGGCGTCATGCCTTTTTTCTGCATGTGTTGCGTCACCGCCACCAGGTTTTCCATCAGCTGCGGCACGTTCTTAAAGGCGCGGGAACTGATCTTCTGCAGAATAAATCGCGAGCCATTGGCCGTGGTGATCAAATAGGTTTGATTAATATGCCCATGTCCGTATCTCTCACAACTGACGACCTTGTCGGGCAGGCTGAAGAGAGTCCAGATTTCCTTCACGCCCAAATCTCCTTGGTATACAATCCTTTGTTCTTCATATCGGCCACCGCCGCCTGCACGCGAGATAGATCCTCGCGGTAGGTGACGCCGTACCACTTTTCTTCACAAGGCAATACGTTAACCTGAGCGCTGCCGTCATTTAACTGCTCATTAACAACAAAAGGCAGATAATATTCGCATTTTAAGGGGTTCTTTTCGATGTTTTTCTTCAAATAATCGCCCATTCTTGCCCATAATTGGTCGATAAAAGCACCCGTAAAGCCCCATAAATTCATCGAAACAACGGCATTTTTGGGCAAAACGGTGAAGGTCTTTCCGCCGTCTTCCGAATAGGCGGCATCCTCGCCCTGCGGCACGATATAGGTGCGCTCGGTTACGTCGACCAACTTGCCGTCGACCACCTGACACACGCCGCGAGAAACCGAGCCGTTCTCGGTAAGGGTATTGCCCACGCGATAGCCGACCATGGCATACTGCGAAGGGTCGGTGTTATTCTTCAAAAAGTCATAGATAGCGGCAAAGGCACTCGGGCCGTAATAATCGTCGGCATTGATAACGGCAAAAGGTCCATCAACCACACCCTGACAGCAAGCCACGGCATGACCCGTGCCCCACGGCTTGACGCGACCTTCAGGAACGGCAACCCCCTGCGGCAGACGGTTGATATCCTGATAGACGTAACGAACGCGGAAATATTGTTCCATACGCTTGCCGATGCTCTCCTCAAAGGTGGCACGCGACTCTTCTTTGATAATAAAGACCAGTTCGCGAAAACCGGCACGGTAGGCATCAAACAAGGAAAAATCAATGAGAATATGCCCCTGCTCATCCACCGGGGTAATTTGTTTGGCGCCACCGAAGCGACTGCCCATACCGGCGGCCATAACAACCAAAACGGGTTCTTTCATCATCCACACCTCGTGTTTTTTATTTCTTTTATCATACCATATTTGTTAAAAAAAGCAAGGATTATATGCAAAAACGGCAGGAGCAAAAGCTCCTGCCGTTTACTTATTTGATCAATTTGCTCATGGCCGCCTTATCGCCCACAACCGTTACATCACTGTGCAACTGCAAAATCGAAGCAGGCACCTGCGGCGTTACCGGACCGGCAAAGGCTTTGTAGACCGCATCGGCCTTATCGGCACCGGCTACTACCACCAAGATCTTCTTGGCCTTCATGATCGAACGAATACCCATGGTCATCGCCTGACGGGGCACTTCATCGGCCGAGGCGAAAAAGCGGGCGTTGGCCGCAATGGTGCTCTCGGTCAAATCGACCACGTGGGTATCCATAATAAACTCATCGCAAGGCTCGTTAAAGGCGATATGTCCGTTATGGCCCATACCCAGAAGTTGCAGATCGACGCCGCCCAAAGACTCAATGATCTTTTCGTAGTCGGCTGCCGCCTGCGCCGTATCCTCGGCCAGACCGTTGGGAACGTTGGTATTCTCCGGCTTGATATCAATATGATTAAAGAGGTTATCCTGCATAAAATAGCGATAGCTCTGCTCATGAGCGGGCGAAAGACCGATATACTCATCCAGGTTGACACTATGCACCTCAGAGAAACTGATGGTGCCTTCTTTATTCCATTTTACCAAATTCTCATAGGCACCCACCGGTGAAGAACCGGTAGCCAGTCCCAGCACGCAATCGGGCTTGGAAACGACCTGTGCGGCAATGATCGAAGCGGCGCGCAGGCTCATCTGAGCATAATCCTCTGTTACATAAAAACGCATGAATATCATCTCCTAATAAAAATTACAATTTATTATACACCTCGCGAGTTGGCATTGCAAGAAAAAAAACAGGCTCGGCTTTTATTTTTTCGCCAGCGCAGCAAGCACCTCGGCCGCCAACACCGCCTGCTTGGACTCCCCGGCACGGGCCGCTATCCGATACTCCCACAAGGGATTGTTTTGGTGCATATCCGGCATAAGCTCGCTGACAAAAATCGTCTCCCCTACCAAATCATCGACCACCTCGGCCTGCGCCAAAAAGTTTTGGCGTCCGATGACCAAAGAAACATTCGGGCTGATCAAGGCTTCTTCGATATCTTCATAGGCCACCTGGAAGGCCGATTGATTTTCTTCGGTTTGCTTGGCGGGCATACTGATTTGAGTCACCTCGACCACGACCTGACCATCCTCATTGCGATCGCCCGTAGCGTCGGCCACCAAAGCACGAATGGCAGCCAAGTCTTCCTGCTCGACGATGCCATCAGCAGAGAACGTGCCGAGCTCGCCCTCCTTGCGATTGGTCTTTTCAACAAGCCTGTCGGGCTTGGGCGTTGTGAGAAACCCGATCACACCCCACGCCACCAGAACAATGGCCAACAGTGTGCCGAAAATATAATAGCCGGTGCGAAAATGGCGACGGTTGGCCGCCTTACGCGAAAGCAACTGCAACTCCTTGGCATCATAGGCAACATCGTTGGCAAAATCATCCTCGGGATCGTTGAGCTCTTCCAGACGCTTGGCGCGCGCCTCATCAATAGCCGCTTGATCGACCGTCTGCGCCTGATTATTAAACAATGCTTTTATTTTTTCCCACAAGTTACTCAAAAAATTCATGCGTGTTCTCCTCTACAACCTATATATTTTACTATACTATACCCTCCCGTTTTTTTCAAGAAATTTATTGTGACTTTTCCCGGTAATTACCACCTTCGACTTGACCCCCGCCGAAGATTGTGATAGGATACTTTTAACAACACAAAAGGAGTGATCGCTATGATCTATACCCTAAAAAACGACAAGTTGGAAATTGCCGTAAACAGCCTGGGCGCTGAACTGCAATCCATGCGCCGCCTGCAAGACGGCACCGAATATTTGTGGCAGGGCGACGCCACCTATTGGGCCAACCGTGCCACCAATATCTTCCCGCATTGCGGCCGCATGATCGACGGCAAATACACCTATGCCGGACAAACCTATGAGATGCCGATTCATGGTTTTGTTAAACTTCAGGAGTGGTCGGTGGTACACCAAGCTCCCGACGCACTGACCTTAAAGGTGGAAGATAACGATGAAACCCGTGCCCTCTATCCCTTCCGTTTCTCGATGGAAATGGCCTACACTCTTGTGGATGAAACGCTGACGGTGGCCTTGCAGGTCAAGAACCTCGACGATAAGACCCTCATCTTTTCGGTGGGCGGTCATCCCGGCTTTAATCTGCCGCTCAACAAGGGCGAAGCCTTTGAAGATTATTATGTGGAATTTGATGAGCCGTGCCGGCCGCGGCGCCTGTGCTTCTCGGAAACCTGCTTCTATCTCAACGATTCCAAGCCCTTTGATTTGGAAGACGGCAAACGTCTTTGGATGCGTCACGATCTGTTTGAACAGGACGCCATCTTCCTGCGGGATATGAGCAAAGGCGTAACCTTACGCTCCCGGACGGGTGAGCGCTATGTGCGTATGGCCTATCCCGACATGAAGTTCCTCGGTTTTTGGCATAAGCCCTTTTCCGACGCCCCCTACGTCTGCATCGAGCCGTGGAGCGGCGTACCGGCACTCGACGGTGCCATCAACGCCTTGGAAGACAAATTGGAAGCCGAACACCTCCAGCCGCAGGGCGTTTATCGCAACGTCTACACCATTACCTTGGGTTAAAAAATGCTCGGACATGATCTGTCCGAGCTTTTTTATCCCTTGATTGTATAGGCATAAGCCTATGGGCAAAAAACCGGTAAATTCATTGACATAAGCACAAAAAAGAGTATAATGACAGTGTGGGCTAGTATGCATACAAGAAGGAGTAACCTATGAATTACGCACTCATCGGCTGCGGCCGTATTTCAACCAATCATATCCAAGCGGCGTTGGATAACGGCTTGGATGTTGTTGCTGTATGCGATATACGTCCCGCGGCCATGGAGGAACTACTGACCAAGCACGGATTAGCCCAAAACCTATCCATCAAACGATATACCGACTATAAACAGCTTTTGGCCGAGAACAAGATAGACCTTCTCTCCATTGCCACCGAAAGCGGCAGTCATGCCGAAATTGCCCTGCACAGCATTGACAAGGGAGTGGCCGTCATCATTGAAAAACCGATGGCCTTGTCGATGGCCGACGCCCGGGAGATCGTACGACGCAGTCAAGAAAAGGGCGTGAAGGTGGCTGCCTGCCATCAAAATCGGTTTAACCTTGCCATTCAAGAAACGCGCCGTGCCCTGGAAGCCGGCCGATTTGGGCGTCTGTCGCACGGCTCGGTTCACGTGCGTTGGCATCGCAACAAGGAATATTACGATCAAGCCCCTTGGCGCGGCACCTGGGCGCAGGACGGCGGCTGCCTGATGAATCAGTGCATTCACGGCATTGACCTATTGCGCTGGATGATGGGTGACGAGATCCAAGAGGTATATAGCGTGACCAGACAGCAGTTCCATGAGTATTTGGAATGTGAAGATTTAGGCATGGCCGTGGTCACCTTCAAAAACGGCACCATCGGCACCATCGAAGGCACGACCAACGTTCACCCGAGCCATACCGAGGAAATCCTGTGCTTGTTCGGGGAAAACGGCACCGTTCAGATCGGCGGAAATTCAGCCAACACCATTGACGTATGGGGTTTTGCGCAGGAGGCCGAGGTCGATAAGAACAATCAGGCGCTGCAAGAAGCCACCACTAACGTATACGGCAACGGGCATACCCGACTGTTTGCCGATATGATTGACGCCATGGCGCATGACCGCGCACCCTATGTCGACGCCGTGGCAGGCAAAAACGCGGTGGAATTGATTTTGGCCATGTATCAATCGGCCGCCACGGGAAAACCGGTCTGTTTACCGCTTGCCGATGTGTCTACCACCGATTTTATCGGACGTTTTGATAAGGAATAAACGATTAAGGATACGGCAATCTGTCGTATCCTTTTTATATAGCCTCTACTTTACGTTGATATCTCCCCCTCAACCAACGGTATGTGGTCTATCGTGCGCTTTGACGCTATACTAAAAGAGAAAGGAGAAGCATATGGACCAAGTAAAAATCGGCGCCTTTATTGCCGCCTGCCGAAAAGAGAAAAGATTAACGCAGATGCAATTGGCGGAGATGTTCCATATTACCGACCGCGCGGTATCAAAATGGGAGACGGGAAAATCCTTGCCCGATTCTTCGATCATGCTCGATTTGTGCGAGGTGTTGGGCATCACGGTAAATGATTTATTATGTGGGGAGAAAATCGATATGGAAAATAACAATCAGAAAAATGAACAGCTTTTGCTTGATATGGCGAAGGAATTAGAGAAGAAAAATAAAACCATTTGGTCGTCTATGTGGGCACTCATGATTGTAAGTATAACTGCTCTAATTGCGGGTCTCTTTATTGCTGCATTTTTGATTCCCGAAGGAGTGTGGCAGCTTGTCACAATTCTTGGTGTTTGTGTTGTGTTTTTGATACCGTGCTTCTATGCATTAAAGCTTGAAGTCAGTGTGGGTGCTTACAAGTGCAAAGAATGTGGATGCGAAATTGTACCTACTTATAAAGAAGTAATGATGGCAATGCACAGAGGATTCACCCGTCACTTAAAGTGTCCCAAATGCAATAAACGCACTTGGTGCAAAAAAGTATTGAAGAAGTAAATTCCAATATGCTGAACTGAATACTGGCCGATTGGAGCAAGGTTGAAATACACCTTGCTCCTTTTCA
>CALBKB010000068.1 GCA_937892635.1 uncultured Clostridia bacterium | reverse complement strand
AGAAAAGACACCCAATCGGGTGTCTTTTTTGTTGGCCTTTTGCGCAGCATTTCGACCTACAAGCCGCTTACAGATGGACGTAGGCCGAGCCTATATTACTTTTGCAGATTAGGATTGTCCGTCCTGCCTATCAAATAATCCACCGACACATTAAAATAATCAGCTATTTTAATCAGTTCATTGATCCCCGGCTCTCTTTCACCCGTTTCATATCGGCTAACTGTATTTTGATTCATATGAAGATCCATGGCTAGTTTTAACTGGGAGATCCCCTTGGTTTTACGTATTTCTTTTAATCTCATAAAATCACCTCTTGACTTTATTATCCCATATCGGTATAATATAAATATCCCAATATGGTATAAAGGAGAATGATTATGAACAAATTTTTTATGAATTACCCTGCATTTTACAATATTTTTAAGAAGTTGCCACTCATTATTTTTTGGGTCGATTTTGCTATCTGTTGTATCCTTGGTTTTGTTGATGCGGGAATAGCATTAACGGATATGGAGGCGCCGGTGCTGGGCTGGCCGATTATAGGACTTGTAGTTGGATTTCTTCATGCTGTTGTTCATGCAATTCTAGTTTCTCCGATCGTCCTGATCGTGGATTCCAAGCAAAAGTCGAATGAAGAGTAAACTCAATTGGCGGATGTTGTGCGGACTGCTGCTATTTGCTGGGTGCGCCATGGCATGGAGCGGCATGATATTGATGTATAGCGAGCTACCAACGATTTGTTACAGATGGTTGGCTGTGGCTGTTGTCGGATATGTTTTTATGGCTTTGGCAATTCTGTGGTACAATCAAAAGAAATAATGAAAAACACCACCCGGATGGGGGTGGTGTTTGTGTTTGCACGTCCGGAGTTAACGGTCGTTTTGCTGATTGCAGCAACGGGTCACCAGGCATGCGGTGGCGGTGACGATCAGCGACAGAAACAGAACCAGTAACCCGACCAAAATGGCGCCGATGATGCTAGTTGCGACAAAGGAGATTGCCAACAAGATCACCGAAACAAGCGCAGTGCCGAGGATGCCGGTCAGAACTGCCGTCAGGGCAGAGCAGTCGCATCGGCAGGAAACGGTTCCGCCGCTTCCGCTGGTGGCCAACAAAATAGCCAAATATACAATGGCGATGCCTAGTGTCACCCACAGGAATGCCGGCGTTACGGTGATCACGGCTGTGATCCGCAAAAGGGCTGCAATCACGCCAAGAATCACGCTGGCGATTACCGCCAGACTAACACAGCTCGGCTTTTTGTCGTTACAGAAAATGGTCATTTAACTCACCTCCTCCCTTCATCTTATGAGAAAGAAAGAGGAGAAGTGAGTAAAGAAAAAAAGGATGGCAAGAAACTGCTTTTACGTGGATCCTGAGCGTGAACACGTGAAAAAGGTTTCAGGTCTTCCTTGTTATCGGTACGTGAGCGCATCGTCAAGGCGCTAACAAGAAAGACTCCCATTGGGTGTCTTTTTTCCATTTTATGCTTAGTCTTGCGCAGGCGTGTTGCATATGCTATAATAAATTCAGTTCCATGAGGGTGACGGCCGGGTCATTGTCATCCTCGGTAGCGCTGGATAACAATAACGGCCATCCGATGCCGCAGAAAAAGAGGAGAGGTATGTATGACTCATCTGCTTGAAGAGATTAAACACACAGTAGACGCCACCATCCCCGACAAAGAAGAATTGACCCATGGCCTGCATCCGAAAGTCGACTACGTTTTACTCATCTTGCGCAATTTGTTCGTAGGCGTGGCCGTGCTGATGTTCCTGACGGCATTTTTTTGGCATAACGCCTATACGATATTGAAAAGTGTCGGATATTTTTCCGGCGCCTTGGCCTATATCTTTGAATGTCTGGCCGTTACCGACTGTTTTCAGACCAAGGTCCCGCACACTGAAATGTTCATGGTCTATTGCTTTGGCCCGCTCTATATTCTGATGGGACTGGGCTATCTGTTCTGGCATTGAGCATATTTAAATAACAAATCCCGCAGATGGATAAATCTGTGGGATTTTTTCATGATTTTTCGACAACATTCCAAATAATTGTAGTTGCATTTATTGTAAAGTAATGATATAATACCGTTATGTAATATGCCCGTAGTGTCAACATTTGAAACATGATCACCAACAACACGCCCAAGCACCCGATTTCCCCAAAATTTTGTGCTTGGGTGTATTATACTCTTGCTGGGTTTACTGCATAGGAGAAGGGTTTATGGAAAGAACGGAAAACAAAGCAAATGAATATGTATCTATAGATTTGCGCCATGTGTTCGCCATGTTGTGGCGTCGGGTGTGGATTATCATTTTAGTCGGTATCATCGGCGCTGTCGTCGGCTTTTCTTGCGCCTCGTTTGTCATTGAACCGCAATACTCGGCGTCGGTCATGCTGTATGTTAACAACGGCGTCTCGGTCGGCGGTGCCAATTTCAGCATTTCGGCTTCTCAGATCAATGCTGCGCAAGACCTGGTCAAAACCTATGTGGTATTGCTCAATAACCGCACCACGTTGCAGGCCGTCGCCGATAAGGCCAATGTGAATTATACCTATTCACAGCTCTCATCCATGATCCAGGCCGGTGCCGTGGCCGATACCGAAGTCATGCGTGTTAAGGTAACGGCAGGCGATCCGTATGAGGCCGCCGATATTGCCAACGCCATAGCTGAGGTTTTGCCGCGCCGCATTTCCGAGATCATTGAAGGCAGTTCCATGGAAGTCGTTGATTCGGCGGTGGTAAATCTCAAAAAGGTCGCCCCGAGCATCACCAAATATTCTGCCGTCGGCATGCTCGTCGGTGTTCTCCTGTCGGCATTGACGGTGGCCGTCATCGCTATTTTGGATGACCGTATCCATGATGAAGAATATTTGCTGGTCAATTATCCGTATCCTATTTTGGCCAAGATCCCCGATCTCCATCAAGAAGGGACGCGGTATGGATACGCTTATTACCGTCGTAAATCCTACAAGTATAAGTACAAGTATGGTGGTTGAGAAAGATGGACAATAAGGACAACAATCAGAAAAAGAAAAACTCGTTTTCTTCCCAAGACGTTCGTAAAACGTTGCATGAAAATCTCCAGTTCACCGCCAAAGAGCAGTATAAACTCATGCGAGCCAATCTGGGCTTTACCCTGCCGGAAGGCGTCAAATGCCCGATTATCGGCATAACCAGCGCCAACCGCAGTGAGGGCAAAAGTACCACTTCTATCAATGTGGCTTACGTGCTGGCCGAAAGCGGTAAACGCGTTTTGCTTATTGATGGAGACCTGCGTGTGCCCAGTATCGCCAAGAAAATGGAGATCGAAAAAACGCCCGGCGTAACCGATCTGCTCATGGGGCATGAAGTGCCCGATTTCGGTGTTTTCCGTTCTAAGATTCTGGATAATTGGTATATTGTCCCCTCGGGTAACCTGCCGCCCAACCCTTCGGAATTGCTCGGCTCCCGTCGCATGAAGTCGTTGTTGACCACCTTAGCGGAAAAGTTCGATTACATCATTGTTGACCTGCCGCCCGTCAATCTGGTCTCGGATGCCTTGGCTATTTCGCCGCTTATCACCGGCATGGTCGTTGTTGTGCGCGAGGACTACGCCGAGAAAAAAGAGATCGAACAGTGTGTGCGTCATCTGCGCCTAACCAACGTTAAGGTGCTCGGCTGGGTGTTTAACCGCACCAAGGGCGGTCATGATACCTACGGCAGTTATCGGGATTACAGCCGCGGCTACGGCGCCATCAAACGAGCCAAATGATAGACCTGCACTGCCATCTGTTGCCTGCCGTTGATGACGGGAGCCAATCGATAGAAGAAAGTCTTGCCCTGCTCGGCCGTCTGGCGCAGCAGGGGGTGCATACGGTTGTGGCTACGCCCCATTTCGACGCCAACAGCGAATCGGTATCCGATTTTCTGGCGCGGCGTCAAGCGGCGTATGAACAGCTCATGTCCCACCGGTCGGAAGATCAGCCTGCGGTAAAACTCGGCGCAGAAGTTCGGTATTATTCGGGCATCAGTCGCCTGCCTGAGCTTCAGAATCTTTGTTTGCAGGGCAGCCGCTTGCTGCTCTTGGAAATGCCGCATGGCCGATGGACCGAATACACCTTGCAAGAGCTGACCGATCTGGCCTCTTCCAACACCATCCATCCGGTTTTGGCACATATTGAGCGGTATCTGTCCGAACAGCCGATGCCGATCTGGATGCGCTTGTTGCAGAGCGGGTTGCTCTTTCAGGTCAATGCTCCCTTCTTCTTGGAGCTGACCTCGCGGCGAAAGGCTGTGAAACTTTTGAAAAACCAAATGATCCACTTTTTGGGGTCGGATAGCCATAATTTGACGGCACGGCGCCCTCGGCTGGACGAGGCGATGGCCGTGATCCGCAAAAAGTTGGGTGATGATTTTATCGTTCCTTGGACCGCTTTCGGCGAAAGTTGGTTTGAATAAATTATAACTTTTCTTAGGAAAGGATTTGCTTGACATGAAAAAAGTATTGGCATCCGTGTTATCTCTCCTCGTAATCGTGGCGCTAAGCGTTTCGGTGTGCGCCGCCGGCGGCTTTGTCAAGAGCCCCTCGCTCAATCAAGCCCCCGTTATTGAAAGCTTTGCCCCCGGATCCGCCGATTGCGTTACCGGTATTATGGTTACTTCCTATGCAAGACGCAACATGTTGTCTGCTCCCGAAAAACAGACGATTGAAACCGCTTATGCCGAGATCAAGGCGGCCGGTGACCTTACCGACTTAACGGAGCAGTTGGATGTGGTCGTGGCTGACAAGCAGCTCAATCCCAAACATCTGGCTGTTAGCGATCTGTTTTCGCTCAACCGCGTCGGCTGTACCGACCATGCGGCGCACGGCCCCATTCAGGTTAAACTGAGCGCCGGCACCACCAAGAACTTTGTTGCTTTGTTGCACAAAACGGCTTCCGGCTGGATTGTTGTGGGTGATGCCGAGGTGAACGAGAGCGGCATTCTCTCCTTTAGCATGGCCGATGAGGGGCCGTATGCTATCGTCGTAGAAGCCGGTGAGAATTCGCCGTCCACCGGCGATAACGCCGATATTGTTCTCTATATCAGCCTCATGGCTGTTTCCGCGATTGCCCTGGTTATTGTTGCTATTTTACTCAAAAAGAAGAAGTCCAACTAATCAGAAAGGGTTGATCCCGATGAAAGGTGCGAAAGATTCCTCTACGAATTATTTGCGCTATTTATTCATTGTATTTGCTGCCGTCTTTGTTATCGCTACCGCGCTGTTGATCATGGGGCTTTGGGAGCGAAATCAAGGCTTTTTCCCCGAACGAGAGGATGTCAATACCAAGCCGGTCATTGTGTACAATGACCGAGAGTTTGTCCTGCGCGACGATGTAACGACCGTGTTGGTTATGGGTCTGGATAAATATGAGACAACCGGTACCCAAGCCGATTATAACAACAACCAGCAGGCTGACTTTTTGATGCTGCTCGTGATCGACGAGGCCAATGAACGCTGCTCGGCCATTCACATTAACCGCGACACGATGACGCCGGTGCATGTCTTAGGCGTAGCCGGCCAAAAGATCGATACGCAAACGATGCAAATTGCTCTGGCGCACGCCTATGGGAACGGCCAAGAGGTCAGCTGTAACAATACGGCCGATGCCGTATCGGAATTGCTCTTTGGTGTGCCCATTGATCACTATGTCTCCTTGACGATGAGTGCGGTGGCCAAGATTAACGATTTGGTCGGTGGCGTTGAAGTCACCTTATTGGAAGATTTCAGCGATATTGATGCCGCAATGGTCAAGGGCGAAACGATAACGTTGAAGGGTGACCAGGCGCTAACCTATGTGCGCACCCGCTATGGTCGGGAAGACAGCAGTAACGCTACGCGTATGCAACGGCAACGTCAGTATCTGACAGCGCTGTTTGATAAAGCGCGTCAAGCCTATCAAGCCGACGATCAATTTTATGCCGACGCCTCAATGGAACTGGCCGATGCGATGGTTACCAGCGATTCGGCATCACACATGCAAAAACTCCTTAACGGCATTTTCTCCTATGGCCCGATCGAAATACGAGAAATCGAAGGAAGATCGGAACAAGGTAAAGATTATATGGAATTTTACCCCAGCGAGCAATCCTTGAAAAAAGAGGTTGCCCAACTACTCAGTAAGCCGAAGGACAAATAATCTCCCTGCGCGTCTTTCGGATCAAAAGGAGCCGCGCCTATGGATACTAAAAACAGTCGGGTTTCGGTGGTCGAAACAACCACCGCTGCCCCTCTCATATACATACCCTCAAAAAAGCCGGCCTACCAGTTTTTTAAGCGAGTGTTTGATATTGTCTGTTCGGTGATCGGATTAACGGTATTGCTCCTGCCGCTGGTTATTGTGGCATTGATTATCGTAATCGATGCCCCGGGTGCATCACCCATCTACGTGCAAAAGCGGATCGGTAAGAACGGACGGGTTTTTGATTTCTACAAATTCCGCTCCATGATCCCCAACGCCGATCAACTGTTGGATGGTCTGCTGGAAAAAAATGAAATGGACGGGCCCTGCTTTAAGATCAAGGATGACCCGCGCATTACACGGTTTGGTCATTTTATTCGCAAGACAAGCATTGACGAATTGCCGCAGTTGTGGAATGTTCTCAAGGGCGACATGAGCCTGGTCGGTCCCCGGCCGCCCCTGCCTCGCGAGGTGGAACAATATACCGAAAGTCAGATGCAACGATTGTCGGTTACGCCCGGTCTGACCTGCTTTTGGCAGGTGCAGCCCAAGCGCAACGATCTCTCATTTGATGAATGGCTTAAGCTGGATATGCAATATATTGCCCAGCGTAGTTTCAAAACGGATATCGTTATCCTCTTTAAGACGGTGAGCGCCGTCTTTGGATTAGAGGGTGAATGATCACAAGCGAGAACCTTCGCTTAGCGTGTATTTCTTAACATGGCAAAGACGCGGTCTCGCAGCAAGGACCGCGTCTTTTTCGACCCAAGCGGTCATGGTATAAAAGGGAAAGCGAGATAGAAACAGCCGATGGTTATCAGGTTGCACAAAAAAAGAATATGGATGGTTTTACTGTTTGTATACCTGTGGCTCCAATCGGCGGTAACCCATAATTTGCAGGGCGTTCTCCGAACCGTCTCCAACTATGCCGCCGAAGGCATTGTGGCCGTCTTGCTGATTATGACGATCTACGTGGCCATCACACGACGAATTCGTCTGCTGCCGGTGGAGTTGGTGCTATTGATTGGCTACGCCGTCTTTGTCGTCTTTGGCGTGATCTCATCCATTGTTTATTGGATGCAAAGTTGGACGATTGCCGTCATGGACCTCTTTGTTTGCAGTCGTTTTGTTCTGATGTATTTTATAACGCGTATCTTAGTCACGGAAGAGACCGATCGGGATCAGCTCCTGCTCGACTTGGCAGGCGTATGCCGATTCTTTGCGGTGGTAACGGCGCTTCTGGCCTTGCATGATCTGGTGATGTCGCCCTTCTTCCGTCAGTTTGAATTTCGGTATTTCATGAGATCCATGGCCCTCTTTTTCCCACATCCCACTTATATGGCCCATGCCTGCCTAACGGGCGCTGCCGTATTGATGGCGGCCAACGGTAAGGAAACGCGCAAGCCTATATATCGCAGAAATATGTTTTGCATCCTGCTGCTTGCCCTTTTGATGTGTGTCACATTACGCGTCAAGGCCATCGCGGGTGCTGCTTGCATCTTGATCTTTTACTTTATTCTCATTCGCTGGAAAGTCCGTTCCAACGGCTTGCTCATCGGCGCCGGCGGCGGCTTGGCTCTCTTTATCGGTATCGATCAGTTTAACTTCTATTTTAAGAACACCAACGCCGAAGATATCGTTCGCGCAAAGTTACACGTGGATGCGATTGATTTGGCCGGTCGCTATTTTCCGTTCGGCACCGGTTTCGGCACCTTTGGCTCTTCCGCGGCCGCCACACACTATTCGCCCCTCTATTACGAGCTGGGATACACCTCAATAAACGGCGGTACGGGTCGGTTTTTGAGCGATTCCTTTTGGCCCACCGTCATCGCCCAAACGGGTTGGATCGGCACCATAGGCTTTCTCGGTGTTATTGTCTGCTTTTTGATCCTTATTTTCCGTGCTAAGAAAACCCATAATTATATGTTCTGGAGCATGCTTTCGCTGATGGCCTATCTGGTCATTACCTCGGTCGCCGAATCGGCCTTCTTCAATCCCACGGCCGGCGCCATGTTCGCCTTGCTTGGGCTGCTGATCGGCATTGTCGAGCAGGACCGATATGCCATAACCGACACCACTGTGGATCGGTACTAAATTTACATAAAAGGACTCTGTCGGTATGATGAGAAGAGACGTAAGAATGTTGTTAATAATCATCGGCCTGTTGATCATTTCAGCCGGTATTTTTTGGGTTGCCCATGAAATCGACTCCAACCCGTTTGGCCACACCCCCGGTAGTACCAACTCAAACGTCCAGATCGAGTATTCCTCTTTTGCCGAGGAACCGTTGCTGATCCTCGATCCCGCCAAAGAATATATCGACGGCAACGGCGACGTCACCATCGAAGCCCTCAAAGAAAAGCACTGGTACCAGGCCACGCGCATGGACATCAGTCTGCCGGTCACCATCGCCTACGAGGTCAAGGGCCTGTCAATGGATTGCGATATTGAATTGGCCACACTCGAAGTGTCCGAAGACGCCGAATATACCGCGCCCCGCCGCTTCACCATGAAAAATGCCAGAAGCAGCACCGACGTCTATTTGCTCAAAACCAATACTACCTACCACTTCCGCATCACGATCGCCCTCACCAACAATACCCAAACCAAAGTAGAGGGCACCTTCAAAACGGCGAATACCCCCCGTATTCTCAATATCGATGGCGTGCCCAACATGCGCGACATCGGCGGCTGGGTCACCACCGACGGCAGCACCGTTCGCCAAGGCCTGCTCTATCGTGGCTGCGAACCCGACGGCGCTTCCAACCCCAAATATACAATCACCCAGTCGGGTATCGACCATATGCTGCACGTTCTCAAAGTGCGCACCCAACTCGACCTGAGAAACGAGTCGACGGTTGTCGACAAGCCATCCCCCCTGGGCGATACCGTTACCTATACTCGATATAACGCCCCCGCCTATGCCGACGTCTTCGATGAGGACAACGCCAAAACCATAAGTAGCATCTTCGCCGATCTGGCCAACGCCGAGAACTATCCCATCTATCTGCACGATACCGAAGGTGTCGACCAAACCGGCACCATCTGCTATCTGCTCGAAGCCGTTCTGGGCGTCAAGGACGACGACCTCATGCGCGACTATCGCTTGTCAGCGCTCTGCTTCGGCGACCTGTCCGAATCGGACATAAAGGGTTTCCGGGAGCTGCTGAGCGAACAACCCGGCGAAACCACGCAGGCGAAGGCCGAAGCGTTCCTGCAATCGGTCGGCGTAACGGCCAAACAGATTGACGCTATCCGCTCCATCTTCTTGGAGCCCGCCCCCGAAACAGAATCATAAAAAAAGCCACCCATACGGTGGCTTTTTATCCAACATAAACGAGGTATACCATGGACGACACCCTGATTAAACGCATAAACGAACTCTCCCGCAAATCCAAAACTCAAGGCCTGACCGCCGCTGAAAAAGAAGAACAGGCCGCGCTGCGTGCCCGGTATATTGCCGAATTCCGCCAAGGCATGATCAACACCCTCGATCAGGTCTATATCGTCGATGAAAAGGGCAACAAAAAGAAATTGACCCCCCACACCGACCCCACCATCCATTGAGGAGAACCATCATGATCGACCTTCTGGACACCCAAAAATATCTCATCACGCCCCATATCCAACCGGGCGGTACCGTCGTCGATTTCACCATGGGCAACGGTCACGACACCCTCTGGCTCTCCCGGCAGGTGGGTGAGCAGGGAAAAGTCTGCGCGTTTGATATCCAACAGCAAGCGCTTGATAGTACGGCCGCTCGCTTGGCTGAGCACGGTGCATCCAATGTTACTCTCATCAAGGATTCGCACAGTAACGTCAAAGCCTATGTCAAAGAACCCATCTGTGCCGGACTCTTCAACCTGGGCTATCTGCCCGGTGGCGACCGCTCTATCACGACCATGCGGGAAACCACCCTGCCCGCCATTGCCGCTGCCATCGACCTGCTCGACGCCGGCGGCGGTCTGCTTATCGCCGTCTACCCCGGCCATGCCGAAGGTACGGCCGAAGGCATCGAGATCGCCAAATTGCTGGCCGGCTACGACCGCCGTCAGATGAGCTGTACGCAGGTGCGACTGGTCAATTCGCCGACCTCCCCCTTCTTCTTTTTGGTTGAAAAACGCTGAGGTGTATATATGAACCCCACATTACATGAATTAAAGGCCCGCAAATCGGTGCGCGTCTATACCGAGCAACCCATCGGTGCCGCGGAAAAAAAGGCCATTTTAGAGGCGGCCTTGCAGGCGCCCACGGCAGGCAACCAATGCCTGTATACCGTTTTGGATATCACCGATCCATCCCTTAAAGACCGGCTGGCCGTCACCTGTGATAATCAGCCCTTTATCGCCACCGCACCGCTGGTGCTCATTTTCTGTGCTGACGTGCATCGGTGGTATCAGGCTTTTTGCCGTCATATGGATCATGTGCGCCGTCCCGGCGCAGGCGATTTGTTGCTGGCGCAGGCCGATGCGCTTATCGCCGCCCAAAACGCCGTGGTGGCTGCCCACTCTTTGGGTATCGGCTCCTGCTATATCGGTGATATCACCGAACACTACGAGTTGCATAAAGACCTTCTTCATCTGCCCGATCACGTGGTGCCCGCCGCTATGCTCGTCTTCGGCTATCCGACCGAGCAACAGCAAAAACGGATCAAGCCCACCCGTCCCCGTATCGACGACGTGATCTGCACCAATACCTATGCCGAGCGCCCGCTGGAAGATCAACTGCTACGCCAACAAAACCTGAGCGACGAAGAATTGTCGGGTTGGATCCAGCGGTTTGCCAAACGCAAATGGAACAGCGAGTTTTCCTCGGAAATGAGCCGCTCCTGTGCCGCTATGATCGAGGATTTCACCAAATAAAAAAAGAGCCGTAAGGCTCTTTTTTAGTCGGTAACGCGAAACAGCAACATATCTGTGCGGTCAACGTCATAGAGATATTGTCCATCTTTCCAATCGCCGCCGCGGCGCAAGGTCAGCACCAATCCGTCGTATCCGTCGGGTGCCTCCCATTCCCAATCCACGGTGCAGGTGTTTTCCATACCCTTGTCGCCTTCCTGCCACCCCGAAAAATCGGTGCGGATGCGATAGCGTACCGTCTGCCGCTTTCCGTTAAAAAAGACCTGATAGGCATACCAACCGTCCTCTTCCAGCACCATCTCGGTGTGGTCGCGCAGACGGATGTCGTAATAATCTTCCAGTCCGGGAATCACGGTGATCTTCTGTGTTTGCTGGGCAAATACGAGAGTGGCGCGATAGCCCTTTTCGGTTTTCTCCCATACGGCATCGCCTTCCTGAAGGTCAATGTTGTAGGTGATGAAATCGGGCGTCAGCGGCTCGCCTTGGGTTATCCCACATTCGGTGCAGGTTTTGGGTGACTGATAATTGGCCTGTATAAAACGGTGGGTATGTGCGGGTAGGACGGTGGTGGGATGCGCCTGACAACCAACCAGGAATAAGCATAACAGGATGCACAATTTTTTCATGTTCCCACCTCCTTTTTCTCCATTATACCTTCTCTCGCCCCGCTTGTCTATGCTACGGGCAAAAAAAGAGACGAAAAAGACTCTGTCAATCGACAGAGTCTTTTTGATCGGTATCCAACGATTTTCCGAAAACAACGAAGCGTTGATAGAAAAATTCCAACACAAAATTGAGGAGCATATTCAAAACAGTCACCAAGTATTCGTTCCAGCCCAGCCCCGTTAAATAGGCTTCCAGCCAAGTCGAAAGCGGTGTAAAAACAAGATAGAAGGCGGCCACCTTGAGCATGGCAATGGGGACGTTGGCTGCCGAATGGAAGGTGAATTTTCGGTTAAAGGTGAAATTCCAAATCACCGAAAGCACCAAAGCCACCAAATAGCTCACCCAGTAATCCAGCCCCGCCAACTCATTGAGCAGGGTAAAGGAGCCGATCTGAATGATGCCGGCACTCAGCGAAAACAAAACAAACTTAATAACGCGCCAGAATTCTTTCATAGCAGTCCGCCTCTCTCATCTATCATACTGACATCATTCTACAATATTTTCCTCACAATATCAAGTATCTTACACCAAGCAAAAAATAAAGACACCCAAACGGGTGTCTTTATTCGTTTGGTGGAGCATAGCGGACTCGAACCGCTGACATCCACACTGCCAGTGTGGCACTCTACCAACTGAGCTAATGCCCCAAACGCTCGGTTAGTATACCATAGAATTTCGCAATATGCAAGCCTTTTTTTGAAAAAAGACAAAAAATACCCATTATTTAAGGTGTCGCAGATAGGCACGGAAGGCTTTCGGCATGGCGTAATGCTCGCGAATGGTTTGTGCGTCGGCCCAGACGTAGCGGTCGTCACCGTCGCTTTCAACCCAATATCCGACCATATGCCACTCAACATGGCTAAAAACATGCTTGGCTTTGCCCAAATATTGCCCCTCAACCGCTTTATGCCCCAGCTCGTTGGGAAATTGCCACATCCCCGCCAATAAGCCTACTTGGCGTTTTTCAATGGCGTAGCGCCCCTTGTTGTGAAGCAGATAGACGGTGCGCTCCTCAATGCGTCGCTCCTTTTTTGGTTGGCGAACGGGATAGAGTTCTTCCTCTCCTTTGGCGTGGGCGGTACAGTGCTCTTGCAGGGGACAGTCATGACAACGCGGCTTGCCGTTGGGAATGCAAACCGTTTCCCCCAGCTCCATCAGTCCTTCGGTCAGCAACCGTGCCTCTTCGCCCGACGGGAAGACCTGCCGCAACTGTTCGGTTACCCTCTTTTTGGTTTTGGGAGACAGCACGTCGGCGGAATCAGCATATAGGCGGGACAATACCCGCAATACGTTTCCGTCAACCGCCGGTTCAGGCAGTCCGTAGGCAATGGAGGCAATAGCGCCGGCGGTATAGTCACCGATGCCGGGCAATTTTCGTAATTGCTCAGCCGAAGCCGGCAGGCATCCGCCATGCTGTTGCATAATCAGCATGGCCGCTTTTTTGAGGTTGCGAGCCCGACTGTAATAGCCCAGTCCCTCCCAGAGTTTGAGCAGGCGGTCCTCTTCAACCGCCGCCAAGGCGGCCACATCAGGCAGTTGGCTTAAAAAACGGTGATAATAGGGGATGACCGCTTCGATGCGCGTTTGCTGCAGCATAATCTCGGAGATCCACACCCGATAGGCGTCGGTGTTTTCCCGCCAGGGCAGGGCAATGCGGTGGGCGCGGTGCCAGCGGATCAGCGGCTCGATCCAAGGTTGCATAGGTCAGTCCCCCTTTCGGTTTTAGGATGCGTAGAAGATAAAAGCGACTTGCTGATGCAAGTCGCTTTTTGGTTGCCGAACTAGGATTCGAACCCAGACAAACAGAGTCAGAGTCTGTCGTGCTACCTTTACACAATTCGGCAGTGCATTACTTATTATAACGCAAAAACCGGAATTGTCAAGAGGAAAGAGAAGGAAATTTAATATTTATCCTCTCTGTTTGCGCAAATTTACGTTGGTGCGACCCGACGCCGTGAAATCATAGGCCTCCAGTGCCGCTTCATTGTAGTCAAAGTCGAGCTGGCTGAGCCACTGCTGGTATTTCTCCTGCATTTGCTCACTGCCGTAGGCTTGCCGATAAATGGGCAACATATCCTCGAAATACTTGTCGTTGCTAATGCGCTTGATGATGTGGTAGCCTACGTCGCTTTGGTATATGGCATAGTCATTGACGGCCAATTCCTTGGCGGCGGTAGTGAAAACGGCCGGGAACCCTTCTTCGTTTTCCACAAAGCCGTACCCATGGGGATAGGTGGCCAGCCCGCTGTCATCCGAGTGTTCGGCCATGGCCTTGTCAAATTTGATCGTACCGCTTTGAATGTCGCTGAGCACCTGCTCGGCTTCCTGTTTGGCGGCCGCCTTGTCGTCGCCGTAAGCAAACAAGATATGCTGGATCGAGTAATCGACCAGCGAATCAAAATAATCGCGCAGCGCCGCCTCGTCGATGCGCTCAACACCTACTTCGGGATCGTAGAAATGGGCATAGAGCAGATCGGGATAGAAGGTGTTGATTTTATAAATCTCTTTATGCTCCTCTTCGGTGAGGTTGGCTTCTTTGAGGAAAAGACGATAGTCGGCCGTGCTGTTAAAAATCCCTTTGAAATACTCATATTCCTGCTCAAAATAGGATTGACGGATCTCATCCATCTCCAAGCCCAGCTCTTCCACCTTCAGTTTAAACAGCCATAACAGTTCAAAGGCGTTGCGGTACTCCTCATTGAGCACTTGCGCGTTGGACTTGGTCGGATCGGACTCGTTGGGGGCGGCCATATAGTCTTCATAGCCGTCACCATGATAGTTTTCCAGTCGCACGCGCATAAGCATTTGCTGAATGGTATAATAACCAATGGGGATCTCAACGCCGCCTTGGGTGGCGATGACCGATTCTTTATGACCGCAGCCCGCCAATGTACCCAATAACAGGCATACGGCAAGCAAACTGGCACACATTCTTGCTTTCATAGTTGATACCTCACTTTGCCCACAGTATACCACGAATTGACGGGTCTGTCCATGATTTTCTTGCAAATGCGCGGTGCGCATGTTATGCTAAAGAAAAGGAGGGATTACCATGCGTGCACTAATCGTGATTGATTATCAAAAGGATTTCGTTTCGGGCGCTCTGGGGTTTGAGGGAGCCCAAGCGTATGATGCTCGTATTGCCGCCCGTATCCGGCAGGCGCGGGAGGCGGGAGAAACGGTTATCTTTACGTATGATACCCATACCGAAAATTATAGGCAAACCAAAGAGGGAGCCAATCTTCCCATCCCCCATTGCTTGGTCAACAGCGATGGTTGGGAGCTCTACGGACAGGTGGCGCAAAGCAAGCAGGCACAGGATATTGTTTTTCATAAGCCCACCTTCGGTTCGCTGGAATTGGCCAATTATCTGCAACAGCAGGGCTTTGAGCAGGTGGAACTGTGCGGTCTGGTCAGCTATATTTGCGTGCTTTCCAACGCCGTGCTGGCCAAGGCGGCTCTGCCCGAGGCCGAGATCGTGGTCGATTCGGCGCTGACGGGCGCGGCCGATACGGCCATGACCGAAAAGGCGCTGGACATTCTGCGTGGATTGCATATTACGGTGAAATAACATGGAAAACAATACGCTGCTGTGTGATTTTTACGAACTGACGATGGCTAATGGCTACTTTGTCTGCGGCAAGAAGGATGAGGTCGCTTACTTCGATCTTTTTTATCGGCGCAATCCCGACAAGGGCGGTTTCGCCATCGCGGCGGGGCTGGAACAGGTTATAGAATATATCAAAAACCTGCATTTTACCCCCGAAAATATCGATTTTTTGCGCAAAAAGGGTCAGTTTTCGGAGGATTTTTTGCAGTATTTGGCCGATTTTCGCTTCACGGGCGACATTTGGGCGGTGCCCGAAGGCACGCCCGTCTTTCCCAACGAGCCCTTGTTGACGGTGCGCGCCCCGGCCATTGAGGCGCAGTTTATCGAAACCTATCTGCTGTTGGCCGTGAATCATCAAACGCTTATCGCGACCAAGGCCAACCGCATTGCACGCGCCGCCAAAGGGCGGGCGGTGATGGAGTTTGGCACCCGCCGCGCGCAGGGTGCTTCGGCGGCGGTGATGGGGGCGCGGGCGGCCTATATCGGAGGGGTGCGCAAAACGGCCTGCACCTTGGCCGATGAACGCTTTGGTGTGCCTGCCGTGGGCACCATGGCCCATTCCTGGATCCAGATGTTTGAAAGCGAATACGAGGCTTTTTTGACCTATTGCAAGATCTACCCCAACAACGCCACGCTGTTGGTGGACACCTATAACACCTTGGAGTCGGGTGTGCCCAACGCCATTCGCGCCTTTCGCGAAACGGGGCTTACCGACTGCGCCATTCGCATCGACTCGGGCGACCTGGCCTATCTTTCGCGCAGGGCAAGAAAGATGCTGGATGACGCCGGCTTGACGGGTTGCCGCATCGTTGTTTCCAACTCGCTGGACGAATATCTGATCGGCAAACTCATCGAGCAGGGGGCGTGCATCGACGCCTTCGGCGTGGGCGAGCGGCTGATTACCGCCAAGAGCGACCCTGTCTTCGGCGGCGTCTATAAACTGGTGGCGGTGGAGCAAGCCGACGGCGCCATCGTTCCTAAAATCAAAATTTCCGATAACCCCGAAAAGGTAACCAATCCGCACGTTAAGCGGGTGTGGCGGTTGTACGAGCAAGGCAAGGCGGTGGCCGATCTGCTGACGCTGTATGACGAGCCGATGTGCACCGATCGTCCTTTGGAAATTTTTGATCCCGAACACACCTGGAAACGTCGCACGTTGACCGATTTTGAGGCGCAGGAGTTGTTGGTGCCCATCTTCCAAAAGGGGCAGTTGGTTTACCGGTTGCCCTCTTTGCCTGAAATTGCCGCTTACTGCGACGAGCAAGTGGCTCTTCAATGGGATGAGGTCAAGCGGTTTGATAACCCGCACAACTATTACGTTGATCTATCCCAAAAGCTATGGGATCTCAAACACGATCTATTAAAGGAGAAGCCCTGATTGGCTTCTCCTTTTAACTTGACAAACGAAAAAAATGCGGATATAATGCAAGTGTATTACATAGAGGAGAAAAGGATATGGCAAGCCAAGAGCAATATCGTCAGAAGCAGGAGAATATATCTTCCATTCTCGGCGTTTTGCGCGCTCAGGACCTGACACGCCGTGAGGTGTGTGAGAAACTGGGATTGAGCTGGGCCTGCGTGTCGGACTTAGTGAATGAACTGGTCGGGCAGAAGATCCTTACCGAAGAGAAGATCGAGGCGTCGACCGTTAAGGGGCGCAAACCGGTCAAACTGTCCCTGAGCCGCGACAAACGGTTTTTGGGGGTGGATATTAACCGCATGGGCTTGCATCTGTGCCTGTGCGATCTCTATGGGGAAAAGGTGGTGCAGTCGGCCTTTGTGCTCGAATGCGACACCCAAGAGCAGTTGCTTCATTGTGTCTGTTCCCATGTGCGGGAGATGTTGACGCCGGAGGTGTTGGGCATCGGTCTTGCCATGCAGGGGCCGCGCTTGGCCAATGGGCTATGGGCATTCCCCGGTCCTTGCGGGGAATTGCGTGTGGACGTGGCGACGGCTGTGAGAGAACAAAGTGGGCTTCCCGTTTGGATCGAACACGACCCGAACTGTATTTTACTTGGTTTTGTTGACCGTCCCCAGGGGCGGATGATGACAGTGCGTGTGGATAAGGGGGTCGGTGTATCCCTTTGCCGTAACGGTCAGTTCAGCGACGATCCGCTGGAAGTGGGTCGGATGCCGCTGGATGGGCGTCGGCTTCATGAATGGATGGGTACCCCGCAGGCCGGCGATTATCTGGGGCAGGCGTTGGGTATTTTATGTAATTTGATTGACGTGGATCAGGTGGTGCTGTGCGGTCAGCGTATCGCCCAGGATGCGGCCATGTTTGCCCGCTTGGAAAACAGCTATCGGGCAACGGCGACCGCGCCCGTTGCTTTGCGTACCGAAGCGGTGACCGATGCCGCCTTAGGAGCGGCTCGTTTGGCTACCATGCGCTATCCGCAGGGTGTTTGAAAAAAAGAGAAAACACCCACACCTAAATTTTTTATTTATTTATATCGACCGTCGATAAAAATAAACTTTCATTACAAAAAGGAGATGCAGGTATGGAAAAATTGAAGATCGGATTAGTAGGAACCAGTCAGTTAAGTTTCCCTGGGGATAAGGCTTCGGCGTTTGCGGCTTGTGCGGCGGCGATGGAGAAGCATGCCCGGACGATGGGCTTTGATCTGGTTGTGTATCCCGAAACGGTGATCGTGCGAGAGGATGCGGTGCGCGCGGTAGCGGCCATGGAAGCCGAAAAGATCGACTTTTTGTTGGTGCAGCACACCTCCTATTCGGCCGGACAGTTGGCGCCGGTGTTGGCTAAGATTCGTAACGCCAACGTTGGCTTCTGGGCCATTCCCGAAGGCGAGCCGGTAGAGGGGGCCGTTCCCTTTAACTCGTTGTGCAGCATCAATATGCATATGGGCATAGTGGCGCACTATCTGCGCGACTATAAGATCAAGGTCAAATGGTTTTACGGGTATGGCGAGGATGCCGAGTTTACCCGTCGCTTACAGATTACCGTGCGAGCCTTGACCGCCCTGAAAAACCTTAAGCGTTCCCGTATCGGTTTGGTGGGTGGCGTAGCCCCCGGCTTTAACGATCTGTACGACGATGAGCGCAATCTCAACCGTCGTTTTGAAGGCATCTATTTCAATCGTCTGCATGAGTATTCCGAGTTGAAGGATCGTGCGCTTTCCTATTCGATGGATGAGATCGAGCCGATCATGAAGAATATGGAGACCTGCTCTTGCGGCTATGCCGATCCCGCCGCCAAGAAGACCTTGGAGATCAGTGCCCGTTTTTACAAAGCCTATCAGGCCTTTATTGCTGAGAATCAGTACGATGCGCTGGCGGTATCCTGCTGGCCCAAGTTCCAGGATGATTTCCAATATTCGGTTTGCTCGGTCATTGGTCAGCTAAACGACGAGGGCACCGTTATGGCCTGTGAAGGTGACGTATTGAGTGCGGTAAGCATGCTGGCTTTGAAATATATCGCCGGTGGCGACGTAACGACGCTGATGGATCTGTCGGCCTTTGATGAGAAGGACGAGACGGTGCTGTTGTGGCATTGCGGTCCTGCGGCGGCCCGTTATTGCAAGAAAAACGGCTATAAGCTTGGCTGCAATTACAGCGGTATGGCGCATGAGCCGGGCAAGGGCTTGACGGCTCGTTGCGGCGTAGCACGTGACATGGTATTTGACGATAATCCCATCACGGTGATGCGACTGTCGGGCGAGTGCGATAAGATCTTCCACATGGGCGGCGAGTTCATGCTTGCCGACAAGTTCTCCTTCCACGGCAGCCGCGGCTGGTGCGGAAATCTGACCCTTAACGGAGAGAAGATCGGTGCCAAGGATCTGCTCAACACCATTCTGGTGAACGGATTCCAACATCACTTCCCGCTGGTGATCGGTGATTACACCGCCGAGGTCAAGGAGTTTGCCGCTTGGGCGGGCTTGCGCACAATTGATAAAGTACCCTATGCAGATTATCTGCAAATTATTGACTAAAGGAGAAAAAGATGAATAATAAGATTACCGTTACCGAAATGATGGCTGCGGCCAATACCTTGCGCGAGCAGGGTGAAAAGTTTACCATGCTGGGCATTGGCCCTATGTCTAAGCCGCTGATCAAGGCGGTGCTGGAGTTGGCGCAGGAGAAGGATTTTCCGATCATGCTCATTGCCAGCCGCAATCAGGTGGACTCGGATGAGTTCGGCCACGGCTACGTCCGTGACTGGGACCAGGATCGTTTTGTGGCTGACGTTAAGGCGGTGCAGGAGGAGATCGGCTTTGACGGTCTGTGCTATCTGTGCCGTGACCACGGCGGACCTTGGCAGCGTGATGAAGAGCGCAAGGCCAAACTGCCGGTGGACGAGGCGATGGCTCGCTGCATTCGTTCCTACAAGCATGACATGGAGTCGGGCTTTGATCTGCTGCATATCGACCCGACCAAGGATCCTGAGTTTGCCATGGGCACCGTTCCTTTTGAATTGGTTATTTCCCGTACGGTAGAGATCATTGCCGAGTTGGAAGCGTATCGCAAGGAGAAGGGGCTGCCTCAGATCGGTTACGAGGCAGGCACGGAGGAGACCAACGGCGGTTTGACTTCGGTTGATGCCTTCAGCAGCTTTATTGACACGCTGGTTGAGCGTTTGGCGCAGAAGGGGATCAAGGCACCCGAGTTTGTCGTGGGACAGACCGGCACGCTGACCCGTCTGACCGAAAACGTCGGCAACTTTAACCGCGAAAATGCGGCTTTGCTTTCGGCCAATGCCGCCAAGCACGGCGTGGGCGTGAAGGAGCATAACGGCGACTATCTCAGCGACAAGATCTTGCTGGAGCATCCCGTTCTTGGTATTACGGCCATGAACGTAGCGCCTGAATTCGGCGTAGTAGAGACTCGTGCCTATCTGGAGCTGGCGGCCACCGAGAAGAGAACGGTTGCTCCCGACGTTTGTTCCAAGCTGGCGCAGGAGATGTCGGCGGCTGCCGTTAAGAGTGAGCGTTGGCGCAAGTGGATGGTGGGCGATACGGCGACGGCCGACGTTGACCAGGTGCTGGCTGACGAGGCATTGACAGCGCAGATCACCGATATTTGCGGGCATTATACCTATGAGATCCCTGTTGTTAAGGAAGAGCTCAACAAGATGCTGACCAACCTGAGAAACGTTGGTATTGACGGCGAGGGCTATGTTAATTATATGCTGAAAAATTCGATGGATCGCTATGCCTTCTGTTTTGGCATGCACGGCCTGACCTCCAAGCTGCTCAAGGCTTGCGGTAAATAAGATGGGATACTGTCTGGGAATTGACATCGGTGGTACCAAGACGGCCATTGGGTTATCTGACGGTGCGCCGATTCCGAAGAAGACGATCGTATTCCCGACCCGGTCCGAGCGTGGGCCGCTGGATTTGGTGCGGCGGATTGCCGAGCACAGTCGTGCGCTGATGCAGGAATGTGGCGCAGATGCGATTGCCTTTGCGGGGGCGGCCTGTCCCGGACCGCTGGACGTAAAAGGCGGGCGGATCATTCATATTGCCACGATGGGTTTTTCGGACGTGCCGATACGGCAGATGCTGGCCGATGCCTTGGGCGTGCCTGTGTATTTAGAAAATGACGCCAACTGCGCGGCTTTGGCCGAGTATGCGGTGGGTGTGGCCAAGGGCAGTGATCCGCTGGTATACGTGACCGTCAGCACCGGCGTTGGCTGCGGCATCGTGGTCAATGGGCAGATTCTTTCGGGTGCGACCTCGTCGGCGGGCGAACTGGGACATCTGACGGTTGAGCCGAAGGGACGGTTATGTGATTGCGGCAAGCGTGGGTGCTTAGAACGGTACGCGTCGGGAACGGCCATTGCACGCGAGGCGGGGCTGGACACCAAAGAGGTGTTTGACCGTGCGCGTGAGGGGGATGAGGCTATGCTGAGCATAGTCCATGATGCCGCCGACCGATTGGGGCTCGGCTTGTCGAGCGTCTATCATTTGCTGGATCCGCAGGCCATTGTGCTTGGCGGGAGCGTGACGCGCAGTTATGACGTATTTGCCGCACCGTTGGCCAAGGCCTTGGATGCCTACACCCAACCGATCAAAGGGCGGGTTGGACAGATCTACCTATCGGGATTTGACGGGGAACAGGGCGTTATCGGTGCTATTTTGTACGGACAACAACAACACAAATAAGGTGAATGACTATGAAACAATCATTGAATGGTATTTGGGAATATCGCATCGGCAAGGGTGCTTGGCAGGAGCGCGAAGTGCCTTTTTCGGCGCTGGCTGTTGGGCATAGTGAGTGCCGCCGCACCTTTGATTTGGAGGGCACGGCGCCGCGTATCTTCCTGCAATTTGACGGCATTACCTATGCTGCCGAAGTCTATCTCAATGGCGAGAAGCTGGGCAAGATGGGGCCGTATTGCGAGTATCAGTTTGAGATCACCGACCACGTGCGTCCCACAGACAACGAGTTGTTGGTGGAGATTGAGGATATTGCGCCGGCCTTTGGACCGACGGAAGGATGGCAGAACTACGGCGGCATTACCCGTAGCGTGCAGATCCTATATCGCAACGAGCACTTTATTGAGGATGTCTTTTTCGTGGGGCATGCCTCGGGCGAGTACAGCATTACCATGAAAGGTGAGGGGAGCTGGCGTATTTCTCTGGATGGGCAGACGTATCAAACCGAGAGCAAGGAATTTGCGGGTCGGGTTGAGAAGGTGCGTTGCTGGTCGCCGGATGCGCCCAATCTGTATGATTTGAAGGTAGAGTTGCTGGATGGCGAGCGGGTGATGGATGTTTATCAAGCCAAGGTGGGCTTTCGTGATTTCACTTGCGATGAGCATCAGCTGTATCTCAACGGCGAGCCGATCTTCCTGCGTGGCGTGTGCAAGCATGAGATGATCGGTGAGAGCGGGCACACCTTGACTTATGAACAGATTGAAGCGGATTTGAAGAAGATCAAGGCGACGGGGTGCAACTACGTGCGACTGGTGCATTATCCGCATGACAAGCGCACGTTGGAGATCACCGACCGTATTGGTTTGATGACCTCGGAGGAGCCGGGCTTGTGGTGGTCGGACACCTCCAATCCCGAGGTGGCGCAGGGCAGCATTGAGGTCTTGCAGCGCACCATCATGCGCGACCGCAACCATGTCAGTATCGTCTTTTGGCTCTGCTTTAACGAGTGCCGGTTTACCGAGCAGTTCCTGATCGACAGTGCCAATGCCTGCCGCGCGCTAGATACTACGCGTTTGGTGTCGGGCGCCAACTGTATGAGCAATCAGGATACGCTGACCTATTTTAACAAATGCGGCTTTGATTTCTATACCCAGCATCCCTATTTTTATAACTTTGATCGGGCGCGGTTGGCGGCGCAGGAATTGTGCGATAAGCCGTTGGTCTTTACGGAGTGGGGTGGTATGCACCTGTTTGATAAGCCGCTGATGATGAAAGAGTATATTCGTCAATTGGTGAATCTGAAAAAGAAGAAGAAATTGGCGGGAGCCTCTTTCTGGTACTGGTCACAGGGATACGATTACAACCGTGCCATGCCGGCTACGGTAGACGGAAAGTTGATGGAGCATCTGATCAATGTCGACGGGACACCAACGGCCATTTATGACGCTTTCTGCAACAGTTGGCGAGAGGATATGTTCCGAGATGAGTATTATGGTGTTGAATGGTACGATACGTGCGACAAGACGCCCCTTACCTGTCAGGACAAGGGTGACTATGCGGCCTTCATGGAGAAGATTGAAGAACCGACGCCTACTCATCTGGTGCGCATGCGCAAGCGTCAGATTCTGTTTGGTCCGATGTTGGAGGAAGAGCCGGCCGTGTTGTGTGACGGTGGCGAACTGATTTTTGAAGGTTCAACGGTCAGTGATGCGGTGACGCTGATTGGGTGTGTGAGTGCGCCCAAGGGCTATCCTATTGCCGGTGAGTACGGGGAGGCGGCGGCTGAGGTAATCGTGGAATATGACGGCGGGGAGCAGACGACATTGCTGCGCAACGGTTTGGAGTTTACCACGGTGTTTACCACGCTGAGTTCTTCGCGCATCAATCCGACGGCGGAGAATGCTACGCTGTATGCTCACTTCCATTACGATAAAAACTTTGAGAACTATATGATCAATCGGTTAGACATTCCTTTACCCCGGACGAAGACGGTTAAGCGGGTACGGATTCGCTCGCTTGGCGCGGGCTATGACCTGCTTTTTTACGGAGTCTACGCCTAAAGAAAAAAGCCGCAATGCGGCTTTTTTCTCTTATGTGCACATAGCGGTTGACAAACGGAAAAATGTTGCTAAAATTAATATAGAGGAGGTGTGCGCAAATGGTTTTAGGGGTAGAAATCGGCGGCACCAAACAGCAAATTGCTGTGTGCGAAGCCAACGGACAGTTGGTGGAAATGGTTAGCGGCAAGCCGAAGATTGAGCGGGGCGCACCCGACATTTTAGACTGGCTCAAGGAAAATATTGAGATTCTTTTGAAAAAATACGAGATCACCACCATCGGCGTGGGATTCGGCGGTCCGCTGGAAACGGCGACGGGGCGTGTGCTGATCTCCTTGCAGGTGAAGGGCTGGAAAGATTTTGAGCTCAAAACCTGGTTTGAGCAGACCTTTAATCGGCCCACGGTCGTGGTCAACGACACGGTGGCGGGCGGTTATGCCGAACTGCACTTAGGCGCAGGACGGGGCAGTAATGCCTTTTTCTATACATCGGCGGGTCGCTCTTTATTAACGGCAAGCCGTGGGACGGCATCGGATTCGGTGCTTCCTATTTCGGCAATACCTACATCAGCGAGCCGCCCGTGCGCATAGAAGAACTGTGCGCCGGTCCGTCCATCGAGCGGCGGCTGCGCGAGGGGATTCCTGCCGATTCCTCGGTGGCTGAGCCCACCTGCCGTGCGCTGCATGCGGCGGCCCAAGAGGGCGATGCCTTCGCGCTGAGCGTCTTGGAGGACGTGGGACGTCATTTCGGTCTGGGTATTGCCAATTTGGTGACGCTGCTTGGCGTTGACTGCATTGCCATTGGCGGCGGCGTGGCCAATATGGGCGAATATGTGGTGGATCCCATTCGCCGATATGCCGAACAATACGTATTTATTACCGGTCGGGATCGTTTCCGTGTGACCACCTGCGAACTGTTGGATAACAACGTGCCGCTGGGCGCGGCTCTCTTTGCAATTCATGGCTTTAAAAGCATATAAATAGGAGGAAATGAAAATGGATTGGAAAAAAGTGATTGCTGACAAAATCGCTGAGATCGAGCAGGATACTACCCCTGCAAAGGAATACCCGATGTTACTGCCCCACAGCAAATACTGCGACCACACGGTGCTGCGTGCCTACACGCCGGTAGCCATTGTCGACGAGTTTTGCAAGGAGGGTATTGAGCACGGTGCCGCTTCGATCTGCGTTAACCCCATTCACGTTAAGCGTGTAAAGACTAACCTGGAAGGCACTGACCTGAAAACCTGCTGTGTTGTCGGTTTCCCCTTGGGTGCTAACCGTCCTGAGGTTAAGGCTTACGAGACCAAGCTGGCCGTTGAAGATGGTGCAGACGAGATCGATATGGTTATCAACGTGGGCGCGCTGCGTGACCAGAACTACGATCTGGTTTATGAAGATATCAAGGCTGTTGTTGATGCTGCGGGCGATGCTCATGTTAAGGTTATCATCGAGACCTGCTATTTGACCAAAGAAGAAAAGATTGCGGCTTGCGTGCTGTCGAAGGCTGCCGGCGCTGATTATGTGAAGACCTCGACCGGTATGGGTACCGGCGGTGCTACCGTTGCCGACGTACAGCTGATGAAGCGTGTGGTTGGCGAGGATATGTTGGTTAAGGCTTCCACCGGTGTTCTTTGCCGTGAGGATGTTGAGGCCATGGTTAAGGCCGGTGCTGTTCGTATGGGCACCAGCTCCACCGTGTTTATCAACACCAACGATCGCACCCGCCCCTATGCCTCCCAGAAGAATCAGCCTCCTAAGTTTGACTAAGTTCAAGAGCCGCGTATGCGGCTCTTGTTTTTTTAGCGGATATGCGGTATAATAACCACATGAAGAAGAAACGATTAACGACAACTCATATCATATTGCTCAGTTTCCTTGCGGCCATTTTTGTCGGCAGCGGGCTGCTGGCGCTGCCCATCGCCTCGGCGACGGGGGTGGCGGTGCCTTATATTGATGCGCTTTTTACCGCCACTACCTCGACCTGTGTGACCGGGCTGGTCACACTGCCAACGGTGTCGACCTGGAGTGGGTTTGGACAGGCGGTGATTCTGCTGCTAATCCAGATCGGAGGCTTGGGCATCATCACCACGATGGCCGGATTGATGGTGTTGCTCCACCGTCGCATGGGGCTGAGAGATCGTCTGCTGTTGCAGGATGCCTTTAATCTAAACTCGCTTTCGGGGTTGATCCGGTTTCTCAAAAAGGTGCTCATAGGTACATTTGCCGTCGAGGGTACGGGTGCGCTGTTGTGCATGACGGTGTTCGTACCGCAGTATGGATGGCGTGGGATCTGGATATCGGTATTTCATGCCGTGTCGGCCTTTTGCAATGCCGGTATTGATGTTTTGGCGCAGGACAGCTTGTGTCAGTATGCCACCCATCCGCTGCTCAATGCCGTGACGATGGCCCTTATTGTTTTGGGCGGTATCGGCTATGTGGTCTGGTGGGATGTTTTGCAGGTGGTGCGACATAAAAAAAGAGGTCTGATGCTGCACAGCAAGATCGCACTGGTCACGACAGCGGTGCTGATCGTCGGCGGTGCGGCGGCCATATTGTTCTTTGAATATCACAATCCGCTCACCATCGGGGAGATGAGTCTTTGGGATAAGATCCAGGTTTCGGTCTTCCAGTCGGTGACCACCCGCACGGCCGGTTTTGCCACGGTGGCACAGCAGGATCTGACTACCGGCTCAACGCTGGTGACGCTGCTGCTGATGTTTATTGGCGGCTCGCCGGTGGGTACGGCTGGTGGCATTAAGACGGTGACGCTGACGGTGCTGATCGCGGCTGCCTTGGCTACGGTACGCAATCGAGATGAGGTGGTGCTCTATCGCCGCAGCATAACCGGCCAGGCCATTCGCAAGACGCTGGCGGTGGCGGGCATGGCGGCCTTTATCGTATGCATCTCCACGGGGCTGCTGGCTGCCGTGACCGATGCATCGCTTACCGATCTGCTCTTTGAGGCGATTAGTGCCACGGCAACGGTAGGGCTGACCCGAAACCTGACACCACTTTTGAATGAGTGGGGTAAGCTGATCCTTATTGCCACCATGTATTTGGGACGAATCGGCCCCATCTCGCTGGCTATTGCTTTTCATTTGCGCAGAAACAATCCGAATATCATTAAAAATCCGACAGAGGAGATTCATGTAGGATGAGTATACATAAGACATACGCTGTGTTTGGTTTGGGCCGCTACGGTCGGGCGGTCGCTAAGGAATTGATTGAGAGCGGCGCTGAGGTGCTGGCTGTTGATATGGATGCGGCCATCGTCAATGCCGCAGCCGAAGAGTTGCCCATCTGCAAGTGCGCCGATATTACCGACCCTGAAGTCGTCAAACAACTGGGCATATCCAATATGGATGTGGTCATTATCGCCATGGCCGGCAATTTGGAGGCCAGCGTGATGGCTATTACCCTGTGCAAGGAGTTAGGCGTGAAGCACATCATCGTCAAGTGCGCCAACGAGATGCATCGTCGGATTATGCTGCGTATCGGCGCTGACAAGGTGGTCTTCCCGGAAAAGGAATCAGGGATGAGGCTGGCCAAAAACTTGATCAGTTCGGGATTTTTGGATATCATTGATTTATCCAAAAAGGTGTCGATGGTCGAGCTGGCGATCAAGAGTGAATGGGTGGGCAAAACGCTCATGGAACTGGATTTGCGCCGTAAATATTCTCTCAACGTCGTGGCTATCCGCCACGGGGATGAGGTGAGTATTGACATTGATCCGACACAGCCGCTTCCGACTGACTGCAAACTGATCGTGGTAGCCACCGTAGAAAAACTGAAGAAATTGATATAAAAATAGAGCCGAAAGGCTCTATTTTTATAGGATATAACTTTTATTGTAGTCCCAGACGGCGGTAATGCCCCAGCGATCATCCGCCTGCACCAGATCGAAAACGACGGTGTAGAGGGTATCGCCGATGAGGGCTTCCAGATGGTAGGCACAATAGGCTTGGGGCTGGATACCTAAGATTTCGGTTATGTTTTGGGTTTGATAGGCCGAATAGTCCTTGGTTTGCAAGAGGGAGTAGGAGACGGGTTGACCGCTCTGTTCGTTGGAGACAAAGTCGTCGAGCTCATAGATCATATCGCGCAAGCCGTAGCCTTTTTCGATGGCGATGTGGGCCAGCGCGGGGGAAAGCGCCGAGGCCATGCCGGCATAGTCGCCGGAGGCGAAGGCGGTCAAGTAGGCATCCACGGCTTGGGCAGGATCGTCAAAGCCGATGCCGGGCACGATATCGTCGTTCCAGACCTCGGTCAGATACCATTTGTTTTGGATCTCGATGACGTCCAGATGTATATTGCGCAGGCGCCCGTCGAGCTCTTTTTGCAGCACCACCTGCTTGTAGTTGCTGATCTCAACCTCCAGCAAGGCGCTCATGGAGAGTCGATCGGCCTGAGAGTAATCTTCGACCGACACAAGGGAGGCGGCTGCGTCCTGACCGTAGGCGTAATAGAATTCGTCCATCTCTTCAAGCAGATCGGCGCGCCAACCGCGGAAACGGTGTTGCAAGGCGGCGGGAAAAAGGCGATAGATGGGGCCGACGTGGGCTTTGGCTTGCGCTGCGGCATAGGCTTGGGCCACCGCTTCGGGGGTGGACTGGCCTTGAGAACTGTAAAGAAAAAGGCAAAGTCCGACCGCCGACAACAGGACGGCTGCTATGGATAAGATGGGCCAAAGGCGGCGGCGTTTGGGCGCAGGGGCAGCGTCTTTACGGTCGGGGAAGGTGATCTCAATAAATTCATCGGTGGCCTCGGTTGGGTCGGTGACTTGGCCAAGGTCGAGGGTGTTATCTTGTTCCATAGGTGACTCCGAGTAAACAGGAGCAGACTTTCGTCTGCTCCTTGGTTTTTAGAGGGTATGATTTTCCCAAATATCGTCGTTACCGTTTTTGCGGGTCGGCTCCTGCGTCGGCTCTTGGGTAACCGTTTCGGGAAGAGGGCCGAGGATGGAAATGAGCTGATTATCGGTAATATCCACGGCATCGTGGATGGCATTGAACATGCCCGACATGGAGATAGAGGTGTCGGCATAAGCCTTCTGGGCCTGATCGATCTCCTTTTTCATGATGCGAATACGGGTTTGCATGGCAGTCAGTCCACCCATGCCCTGATGCAGGATCTGGTCACGGTCGGCCTCGGCCTGTTCGATCAATGCTTTGGCTTTTCGGTGCGCCTCGGTGATGATGCGACCGACGTTATTTTTAATATCGTCGTACAGACGGCTCTTATCATAGAGATTGCGCAGTTCATCGGGGTTCATGGTTGACTGTGTGCGCAACTGTTCGTTTTCGGTACGAAGGTAGGCCAACTCCTGCTCAAGTGCATTGACGCGATCCTGCGATTCGCGCAGACGAAGATCGCCCGAAGCGGCGGGAGTGGTGTAGGGGGCGCCGCTAAGCTGTGCCGAGAGCTGACGGTTTTGCAAGGTCAACTCATCAATCTGGCGGGCGGCTTGAGCCTGTACCTGAGAAAGTTGGGCGGCAGCGGCGCTGGCGCGTTCTTCAGCCTGAGCGATGCGGGCTGCGGCTTCTTCATCGGTGAGCGGCTGCGCGGTGTGCGCCAATTTGGTTTGCAGATCGAGAATTTGAGTTTTGGCCGCTTCGAGCTGGGCTGACAGCTGCTGCGTATCAGCCGGCTGGGCGGCACTCAACTGTTCGACCTGTTGCTTGTAAGAAGCAATTTGCTTTTGCATGCGCTCGCGCTCGCGAATGATTTCTTCGATGCGGGTGCGCAGTTGAGTGTTGCCGATCAGGGGGGGGGCGGCCAGTTTTTCCTGAGCCTTGATCAGTTCCTCAC
>CALBKB010000067.1 GCA_937892635.1 uncultured Clostridia bacterium | reverse complement strand
CGGGAGAAACGCAAGAGGAATTCACCCAATCGCTGGCATTTGTACGCAAGTGTGATTTCGCAAAAGTGCACGTCTTTACCTATTCGGTGCGCCCCGGAACGGCGGCGGCCAATATGGAGCAAGTGCCTGAATCGGTGCGTCACGAGCGTTGCCGACAGATGATTGATGCAGCACAAGAGGGACGCCAACACTTTTTGGAACAGGCGATCGGACGGGTATATCCCGTTTTGTTGGAGAGACGGCAGGGGGAGTGGATTCATGGCTTGACCGAAAATTATATTTCGGTGCGCATCCCCGCAGAGCAAGGGCAATCCAATGAGGTAGTCATGGTGCAAATCACGTCGCGGGATGGTGACGGTTGTAAAGGAGTACGGGTATGAATCCGATCATTTCGGTTGTTGTTCCGGTATATAACGAGCAGGAAGTGATTGCCGAAACGCTTCGGCGTTTGAGGCAGGTTCTTGACGGCATGAATGAGGACTATGAAATTATCTTTGTCAATGACGGTAGTCGGGACGATACCTTGCAGATTTTGCGTCCGGAATGTTTGGCCGATCCGCGTCTTAAACTGATCAATTTCTCTCGTAATTTCGGGCATCAGACCGCTATTACGGCGGGTATGGATCTCTCGTCAGGGGATGCCGTGGTCGTGATTGATGCTGATTTACAGGATCCGCCCGAGGCTATTCCCGATATGTTTGCATTATGGAAAGAGGGATATGAGGTCGTCTATGGCAAACGTATTCACCGCAAGGGTGAGACGTGGTTCAAGAAGGAAACGGCGCGATTGTTCTACCGTCTTCTTTCGGTGATGACCAATGTAAATATTCCGGTTGATACCGGCGATTTTCGGCTCATCGATCACAAGGTGGTTGAGGCGTTGCGTCAAACGCCTGAGCGCAATCGGTATGTGCGAGGGCTGATCAGTTGGCTTGGGTTTAAGCAGACGGCCTATGAATATGTCAGAGAAGAGCGGTTTGCCGGCAAAACTAAGTATCCGTTGCGCAAAATGATTCAGCTGGCTATCGATGCCATTACCTCGTTTTCGGTCAAGCCCTTACGGATGGCCGGCGTGTTGGGGCTGATCTTATCGGTGTTGGGTTTTGGCTATACGCTCTATGTTATCATCGCCAAGCTGTGCGGTGCCGTCTTCTCGGACGGCTGGGCATCTATTATCTGTATCGTTTTGTTGTTAGGTGGGTTTATTCTGGTGATGCTGGGCATTATCGGGCAGTATGTGGGACGCATTTATGATGAGGTGCGCGCCCGTCCCCTGTATATCATAAGCGAAACGGTCAATGTGGAAGGAAATCATGGAAGAGATTAAATTTTACGCCCCGTGTCTGTTTGGGATCGAAGGAATATTAGCCAATGAGTGCAAGCATCTGGGGCTGCGCCATGTCATGGCGGGTAACGGAAGCGTCACCTTTGAGGGCTCGGTGGAGGACGTAGCGCGTTGCAATCTGTTTCTGCGCACGGCCGAACGGGTCTGTATTGTTGTGGGTGAATTTCAAGCGCTGAGTTTTGATGACCTGTTTGAAGGGGTTAAGCGGTTGCGTTGGGAGCGTTGGATTGGCAAAGAAGACGAGTTTCCCGTAACGGGATTTAGCCTTAACTCGAAATTATTCAGCGTGCCCGATTGCCAAGCCATTATAAAAAAGGCCATTGTCGACCGCATGGCACAGCATTATGGGGTGCGATGGTTTGCCGAAACCGGTCCCCAGCATAAAGTGCGGTTTTCTATTTTTAATGATCATGTCACGGTGATGTTGGATACATCCGGGGTGGGGCTGCATAAGCGCGGGTATCGACCGGTGTCAAATATGGCGCCCATCCGCGAAACGCTGGCAGCAGCCATTGTGGACATCTCGCGGTATCGCCGTATTGAGCGTTTTTGTGACCCCATGTGCGGAAGCGGCACGTTTGCCATTGAGGCGGCCTTATTTGCGTCCAACACAGCGCCCGGACTCGGGCGTACTTTTGCGGCTGAGAATTGGATACAGCTGCCGGAGCGAGGATTCTTGGATGCTCGTGTCGAAGCTAAGGATAAAATCAGTACCATCCCATTTGAGATACGCGGCTATGATATCGATCGCAAAACGGTGGCGTTGGCGCGCGAAAATGTCAAGAGGGCCGGTTTTGACGGTCGCATTATGTTAGAGGCTGCTGATGTAAAGCATTTGAGCTTGCCGAATGACAAAACCAACGTTATTGTATGTAATCCGCCGTATGGCGAGCGCATGAGTGACATCAGTGCCGTGCGTGAACAGACCAAACTGTTGGGTCGCGTGTTTGCGGCGCAGCCGCAGTGTCGTACCTATGTGATTTCTTCGAGTGAGACCTTTGAGCGGGATTACGGCGTGAAGGTACGTAAAAAACGTAAGCTGTATAACGGTATGATTAAGACTTGTTTATATCAATATTTTGAATAAAAAAGGGCCTCCGAATTATTCGGAGGCCTTTTTTAGAAAACGGTTTCGATTACCTTGTTGCAGTTAGCGGGGGAGTAGGTCCAGCGCCGTAAGCTACCGCTGGTGATGTAGTATTTGAGAGGAGATTCCTTGGCCGCTTCGTTGGCGGCGTTGATGACCGATAACTTGATTTTCATGCGTTCGGGGATAATATTTTTAATATACACAGCACATTCGGTATTGACGTCAAGGTTGCTGGAATATTCGGCAAGACCTGATAGATTGGGAGCCAATTCAATAAAGACACCGTAGGGCTCAATGCTGCGCACGATACCGGTCACGGTGCAACCGACGTCGAATTGAGCAGCATTTTCTTCCCAAGTGCCGAGCAGTTCTTTTTGAGAGAGAGAAAAGCGGCGCTGCTGGTGGTCGATTTCGCGAATAATGGCTTTGATTTGTTGCCCGACGTGGACGCGGGCGCGGGGGTGATCAATGCGGGAAACCGAGAGATTGGCAGTGGCAATCAAAGAGGATACGCCGCAACCGATGTCAACAAAGGCACCAAACGGCTCTAAGTGGGTGACGGTAGCGTTGATGATATCGCCACAGTGTTTATTATGGAGCAGATAGTCGAGGGTTTCTTCCTGTGCTTGGGTGCGGGATAGGATGGGAACGGGATTGCCTTGTTCATCTACACGATAGTCGATAATTTTGAAGCATACAGGGCGGTTAACACGAGAAATAATGGCAATTTCACGCACGTCTCCGTTTTTGATACCAATGGCACACTCTTCGCGGGGCATAATACCGACATGGTGCCCCAGAGCTACACGCAGGTTGTGTTCGCTGTCGCAGGCAATAGCTTTGGCTTCCAGAATTTCGCCGTTTCGAATGAGTGCTTGCAGGGAGGGAATATCCTGCAATACGGTGTCCCAATCCAGTTCGGTCTGTCTTTGCCCCTCCGGTAAATATTTTGTCACATTACATACCTCCTGTTTTTTTAGTATATGATATGTGCTTGGTTTTTAGGCTATGTTTGTATGCCTGTAGTTACCCTTTGATTATACGGGGCAAAAGGAGAAAAAGTTGTCGAAATTACAAAAACCGTATTGAATATAAATGTGGGAATGTGGTATGATTTTTGTATATGATTGAGGAAGGATTGACTATGCGAAAAATACTGATAAAAACAACGTCCTTAGCCGTCGTGATGATGCTGTTACTCACGGGTTGCGGGTGCTCGGGGAGATCATCCCTTCAAAAATATTCCGGTTCTTTTTTTGATTGCTTTGATACGGTGATCACCGTCTACGGTTATGCCGAGAACAAGTCGGAGTTTGATGCGTTTTCGGCCGCGGTACACGAGCAGTTTTCGCAGTTGCATGAGCAGTTTGATGCCTACCATGCCTATGAAGGGGTCAATAACGTATATACCATTAACCAAAAAGCGGGAATTGAGCCGGTCAAAGTTGGTAACGAACTGTTTGATTTGATCAAGCGCAGCAAAGAACTGTACGGGCAAACGGGTGGTAAGGTGAACGTTGCGCTGGGTGCCGTGCTTGATGTATGGCGAAGGTATCGGGATTTGGCAACAAAAGATCCCAACAATGCGGTATTGCCCGACATCAAAGAGTTGAGCATGGCGGCGCAACATATTGATATCAATGCCGTTGAACTTAACGAGCAAGAACAGACGGTGTATCTGACCGATCGGCATATGAGCTTGGATTTTGGTGCTGTGGCCAAAGGTTATGCCTGTCAGATTGTTAAGGATACGCTCGTGTCCCAACAATACGATTCTTTCGTTATCAGTGCCGGCGGTAACGTGGTTACGGCGGGGCTGGATACCGCTCAGGAATCGGATTGGGGCGTGGGTATTCAAAATCCCGACTTACAAACGGCAGGCGATATTGTGGATACCGTTTTCGTGTCAGGCCAATCGGTGGTGACAGCCGGCAGTTATCAGCGGTATTTTACCGTGGACGGTGTGCGCTATCATCATATCATTGACCCGGCCACGCTGATGCCGGCTTCTCATTTTGAAAGTGTAACGGTTATTTGTGAGGATTCGATGTTGGCCGACTATATGGCGACTACGCTCTTTATTTTGCCTGCGCAACAAGCCATGGCCTTGGCGGAGAATACCCCTGAACTGGAAGCGGTTTGGATTGATCGGACGGGTGCCATCACCTATACCTCGGGTTACCCTGATTATTCGAAGACTTATTGACAATGATGGATCTGTTCCGTTATAATAAATAGGTCGAGTACCTTGATTTTTGCGTCCGGGAGGGCTTTATGGAATCGATGCATGTCGCGCTATCAGCCTGCTGTG
>CALBKB010000066.1 GCA_937892635.1 uncultured Clostridia bacterium | reverse complement strand
GGTCTCGGGCTTGCCGTTCATCGCCTGGAAAAGGCCGATGGCGGCACGGTACGGATTCAAGATCAGGCTTTGTTGACTGACGGACAATACGGCAAAGACGCCCAATCGCGTAAGGTGTGTGCCTGTATGGGCATGGTGTTTCAGAGTTTTAATCTTTTCCCGCACATGAGCGTGTTAGGTAATTTGATAGCCTCGCCGGTTACGGTCAGCAAAGAAGATCGTGCGCAGGCCAAAGTGCGGGCGATGGAATTGTTGGAGATGGTGGGATTGGCCGATAAGGCCGACGCTAAGCCGTCGGAGCTGTCGGGCGGACAGGCGCAGCGCGTGGCCATAGCCCGTGCGCTTATGCGCAAGCCGGAGATCTTGCTTTTTGACGAGCCGACCTCGGCGCTGGATCCGCAGTTGACGGCTGAGGTGTTGGGCGTTATGCGTCAGCTCCATGAGCAGCGTATGACCATGCTGGTGGTCACCCATGAAATGGGCTTTGCCCGCGAGGTTGCCGATAAAATCCTGTTTATGGCCGATGGCGGCGTAATTGGTATCGGCACTCCCGAAGAGATCTTTGAGCACCCCAACGATCCGCGTATCAAAGAGTTTATCGATTCGATCTTAACCGTGTAAGAAAAGCCTCCCGTTAGGGAGGCTTTTGTTGTTGGTTTCTCTTTTCTTTTGCGGCGTTTTATGATATAATAGAGAAGTAAATTTTTAGGAAAGGTTGTGGGAGGATGCTGGAACAATTCAAGGAAAAATCCTTTCTTGTCTTTATCGGTATCGGCATTCTCAACACTCTCAATAATTGGTGGATCAGCGCGCTGATTTCCCTATTGGTCAACGCCAATATTGCCTATGCCATTGGCTATGCCGCGGCGTTGCTGATCGGCTTTTGGCTCAACTGTCGGTTCACCTTTAAGGCGCGGCCATCATGGTTACGGCTGGGTAAGTATGCCCTGTCCTACATTCCCAATTACCTGATCCAGCAGGTTACCGTTTGGATCGTTTTGAAAGGGCTTGCTTGGCACCCCTTTATGGCCTATGCGGCGGCAGCCGTCATCGGCGTGCCCGTCACCTATCTGATCCTCAAAGTTTTTGCATTCGCGAAGGAGAAAAGAAAATGAATATCTTTCAGACGCTCAGCCAAGAACTGTCACTGACCCTTGCCCAGGTCGAGGCGGCGACCGCCCTGCTGGACGAGGGCAATACCGTGCCCTTCATTTCTCGCTACCGTAAAGAGGTGACGGGTGGTATGGACGATGAAGTGTTGCGTAATTTTGAGCAGCGGCTCGGCTACCTGCGCTCCTTCGAAAAGCGGCGCGAGGAGATCCGCACCGCCATTGACGAGCAGGGGAAATTGACGCCGGAGATCGAAACGATGTTGGGCAACGCCAAGATCCTATCCGAATTGGAAGATATTTACCGTCCCTTCCGTCCCAAACGGCGCACCCGTGCCGGTGTAGCCAAGGAAAAGGGACTCGAACCGCTGGCCCTGCTCATTTGGGAGCAGGGGGGTATTGACCCTGTTGAGGCGGCGGGAAACTATCTCAATGAGCAGGTTGAGAGCGTCGAGGCGGCACTGGCCGGCGCTAACGATATTATGGCCGAGATGATCTCAGACACCCCGCAGACCCGTGCGCGACTGCGTACCTTGGCTATGAGCGAGGGCATGATTTCGTCGGTTGCCGCTCAGGACGAGGACAGCACCTATCGCATGTATTACGAATTTTCCGAACCGGTCAAACGCATTGCCGGTCATCGCATTTTAGCGCTGGACCGCGGCGAAAAAGAAGAGTTTTTGAAGGTATCGTTGGCGGTGGACGAGGATAAGGCGTTACGGATTCTGCTGGACGCTTTCGTCAAAACCAATAACGCTTGCGGCAAATTGGTAGCTGCCGCGGCGCAGGATGCCTATGCTCGTCTGATCTTCCCCTCAATTGAGCGGGAGATCCGCGCCACCCTGACCGAGCGTGCCGCCGACGGTGCTATTCGTGTCTTTGGTGAAAATCTTAAGAGTTTGCTCATGCAACCGCCCATAAAAGGCCGCACGGTGATGGGGCTAGATCCCGCCTATCGCACCGGTTGTAAAATCGCCGTGGTCGATGCCACGGGTGCCGTGCTCGACACCACCGTGGTCTATCCCACACCGCCCCAAAAGCGTGTTGAGGAAGCCGAAAAGAAGTTGTTGGCGCTCATTGGTACATACGGGGTACAGGTTATTGCCATCGGCAACGGCACTGCCTCGCGTGAGAGCGAGCGATTCGTGGCTGATATGATTAAAAACCATGGGTTAAAGGTTCATTATGTTATCGTCAGCGAGGCGGGGGCGTCGGTCTATTCGGCCAGTAAACTGGGTGCCGAAGAGTTCCCTGATTTTGACGTGACCCAGCGCAGTGCCGTATCCATCGCGCGGCGGCTGCAGGATCCGTTGGCTGAGCTGGTCAAGATCGAGCCCAAGGCCATCGGCGTGGGGCAGTATCAGCACGATATGCCCCAGAACAAACTGAGTGAAACGCTCACGGGCGTGGTGGTGGATTGTGTCAACGCTGTCGGTGTTGATCTTAATACCGCCTCGGCTCCGCTGTTGTCGCGCGTGGCGGGCGTCAATGCCGCGGTGGCTAAAAACATCGTAGCCTACCGTGAGGAAAACGGTGAATTTAAGGATCGTAAATCGTTGTTAAAGGTGCCCAAATTGGGCAAAAAGGTCTATGAACAGGCGGCCGGCTTTTTGCAGGTGCCCGAGAGTGAGAATCTGCTCGACCATACCTTTGTCCACCCCGAAAGTTATGCGGCCGCGGGGGCGTTACTGACGGTGTGCGGCTATCAAAAGTCGGACCTGAAAAAGAGCGCCTTGTCCGATCTCAAAGAACGCGCCCAAGCCAAGGGGATAACGGTGCTGGCACAGGAGATTGGCATCGGCGAGCCGACGTTGCGAGATATCATTGACGAGTTGGTCAAGCCGGGTCGCGACCCGCGCGAGGATCTGCCGTCGCCCGTGTTGCGCATGGACGTGTTGGAGATGAAGGATCTCAAAGAAGGCATGGAGTTGACCGGACCGGTGCGCAACTGTGTCGACTTCGGCGTCTTTGTCGATATCGGCGTACATCAGGACGGTTTGGTGCATATTTCCCAGATCACCGATCGCTTTATTAAGCACCCGCTGGATGTGCTCAAAATCGGGGACGTGGTCAAGGTAAAAGTGTTGGGCGTTGACCAAAATAAGAACAGAATTTCATTGACGATGCGGTTCTAATGCTTTATAATAGCAATAGAAAAAGAAAGGATGCAAAAACATGGAAAAGAACTTGGAATTTATCGCACAGTATGACCCGACGATGGCGGCCGCCATGCAGGATGAATTGGCCCGTCAGCGTCGTAATATTGAACTGATCGCCAGCGAGAATTTTGTCTCGCCCGCCGTTATGGCGGGCATGGG
>CALBKB010000065.1 GCA_937892635.1 uncultured Clostridia bacterium | reverse complement strand
AGAAGGGCTCGGTTTCGCCGATTTCGATCTCAATCGACTCGCCGCGGATATTCTGTCCTTCCAGCATGTTGCGATAACCCGGGCTGGGGAAGAATTTAACGATATCATCCAAAAGCAGGGATACGCCACCCTGATCGTTGCAGGTACCGGCAAAGACAGGCAATAGGGTACCGGCCGCAATACCGGCCACGACGCCCTTGCGGATCTCTTCGGGAGTAAAGGGCTCATCGGCAAAATATTTTTCCATCAACTCCTCATCGGTCTCCGCAATGCCTTCGATGAGCTTGTGCTGATACATATCCATCTTGGGTACGTCGGCCGGAATGGGAATATCATTACCTTTGAGGTCAACCGCCTTGTTTTGCAGCAGATCGACATAGCCCACGACCTTATCCCCGTCGATCAGCGGCAGCGTGATGGGGCAGACGCTTACGCCAAAGACGTTGGCCAGATCCTCGAGGGTATGGGAGTAGTTGACGTGTTCTTCATCCAGCTTGGTGACGAAGAAGGCACGCGGTTTTCCGCCTGCATAACCGAAAATATGCTCGGTGCCGACCTCGACGCCATCCTTGGCCGAAACGACAATCATGGTAGTGTCGGCCGCTTGGATACCCTGCTGGGCTTCGCCGGCAAAATCAAAGAAGCCGGGCGTATCAATAATATTTATCTTGCAATCTTTCCATTCGACCGGACAAACGGACGCGGAAAGTGAAATACCTCTCTTGATCTCTTCTGCATCAAAGTCTGAGCAGGTGTTACCTGCGGCAATATTACCCGGACGGTCAATGGCTTTGGAGGTAAAAAGAAGGGCTTCGGTAAGACAGGTCTTACCGGCCGAACCGTGACCGGCGAGGCAAACATTTCTCAGGGCAGACTGTGCATAATCTTTCATGTGGTGTTTCTCCTTTCTCGCGCTTACGTTGCGTAGCGCCTAACAAATTCATTATAATAAACGTCGACACAAAATGCAATGACTTTTTAATAAGTTGCAATTTTTTGTGCAACTTTACCAGTAAGCGGATGGAAATTTCACCGAAAGACGGGATTTTGTTGTTTTATGCCTTGTCATGCCTGAATAGAAATGATACTATATAAGAAAGAGAGGAAGGGATTTCATGCCGCGGGGTTTTATGCATCAACAGCAGGGGGAATTGGAATATGTAACGGTACCGTCGTTGACGGCTGCCGGATTTATTCACGCCTTTTCCACCCGCAACGGCGGCGTCAGCCAAGGTCCTCTCGGTGCTCTGAATTTAGGATTTTCTCGTGGTGATACAAGGGAAAACGTCCTGCAAAATTATCAGATATTAACGCGAGCCATCGGTGTTGATATGGCGTCTTTGGTGCTGTCGGCGCAGACCCATACCGATCATATTCGTAAGGTAGGTTGGGAAGACCGCGGGGAAGGGATCACGAAAAAGACCTTTGCCGATGTCGATGCGCTTATGACCGACGTTCCGGGGGTGACGCTGGTCACCTTCCACGCCGATTGCACACCCGTCTTTTTGGCCGATCCCGTTCATCGGGCCGTTTGCCTGATTCATGCGGGGTGGCGCGGTACCGTGCAAAACATCGTTGGCAAAGCCGTGGCGGCTATGGCGCAAGCCTACGGCAGTCGCCCCGAGCAGTTGTTGGCGGCTATCGGACCGAGTGCCGGCCCTTGCTGTTATGAGGTTTCGCAGGAGGTCGGACAGGCCATTGATAACGTTGGCGCAGGCGGGTGTCTGTGCTATCGTCCCGATCACGCCAAGCCCTTTGCCAACCTGTGGGCGGCCAATCATCATATCTTGTTGGCCGCGGGGGTAAAAGAGGAGCATATTACCGTGGCCGAAGAATGTCCCTGCCACGACGAGCGCTATTTTTCCCATCGCCGTCAAGGACCGCAACGCGGCAGCCTAGCCGCTTTTTTGAGTGTGGGAAAGGAGGAAATGCTATGATATCCATTGTCCATATTGCCGATACTCATCTGGACACCCCCTTTCGGGAGTTGCCCGCTTCGGTGGCACAGGCGCGCCGCCAAACGATCCGTCGTTGCTTCGCCGATGCTTTGGAGCAGGCGGGGGCGCAGGGGGTGCATGCCGTTTTATTGCCCGGTGATCTGTTTGATAACAACGGTGCAACCGGTGAATCGGTGCGCCTGCTCTCCGATGTCGCCGCCCGTTACCCCAACACCCGATTTTTTGTGGCGCCCGGTAACCACGACTGCCTGTACGGCGCATCGCCCTATCGGAGTCTGGAACGTCCGGACAATTTGTATATCTTCGATTCAGGCCGTATGGAACGGCTGGATTTTGAAGAGTTTACCGTTTATGGAATAGGCTGCTTGCATGAGAACAGCGATGGTCAGCCCTTGGCCGATTTTCGGGTCGAGGACCCCTCCCGCATCAACCTCATGTGCCTGCATTCGCAGGTGCAGGGCTTTGGCGGACATGCCGTCTATCAGCCGGTGACCCTTGAGCAGATTGCCGCCAGCGGCCTGGATTATCTGGCGCTGGGGCATGTGCATACCTGTTCGGGCTTGCGTAAGTCCGGCAATACTTACTACGCCTATCCCGGCACCCTGGTCGGGCGCGGCTTTGATGAAACGGGCGAGAAAGGCTATCTGTCGGGGCGCGTCGGCAAGGGTGTGGTTGAACTGAACTTTGTCGAGAGCCGTGCCGGCCGTTTTGAAACCTTAGAGGTGGACATGACCGGAGTGGGGAGCATGCTGGATGTTCTCTCCCGCGTACGCGGTCGCATTGCGGGTGCTTCGCCCGATCTGTTTTTGAAATTGGTACTCACGGGATATCGCCCGCCTGCCTTGCTGTTGCATACCTCGGCCATTCGTCAGGAGGCGGCGCATCTTCCTTTTGTGAAGGTGGTTGATCGGACGCGATTGCAGCCCGATTATGAGCGCCTGCTGGGGGAAAACACCTTGACGGGGCTGTATCTGCGCCAAGTGTTGGCTGCCGATGCGGATGAACAAATACGCGAACGTGCCTTGAGTTTGGGGCTGGCGGCGCTGGCCGGAGAGGAGTTGACGGGCTTTGACGATCAATAATTTGGAGCTGCGCAATTTTGGCAAATTTCAGGATCGTTCGGTTAATCTGCAAGACGGGCTCAACGTGCTGTACGCACCCAACGAAACGGGAAAAAGCACCTTGGCGGGCTTTATCCGTTATATGCTCTATGGCTTCCCCAAAAATGAGCGAAGCAGCGCCGCAAACCCGTTAACCACCGCCCAACGCTTTAAGCCTTGGATGGGCGGCGAACCGGGCGGAAGCCTGACGCTGACGGTCGACGGTCGTCGCGTCACCGTGGTGCGCGAGGGGGCTAAATCGGTGCGGGTGTACGACACCGTAACAGCCACCGACATCCCCTTAAAACGCGAAATCGGTGAGGAATTGTACGGGCTTTCGTTGGAAACCTTTGAAAGCACCGCCTTTTTCGGCCAGTCGGCCCTGCATCATGTGAGCATGGACGAACTGGAAGATAAGTTAAAGAACATGGTAACCGGCGCCGATGAAAAGGTATCCTATGACAAGGCGCGTGAGGCGTTACATAAAGCCAAGAATAAAATAGATTCGGGACGCGCCGGTGTTTTGCCGGACTTGCGCCGTGACCTAACCGAGTTATCCTATCGCATTGAGCAGGTGCGTCAGGAACAGGCTGAATTATCCGCCTTGACGCAGGCTTGTGAAGGGCTGACCCGCCAACTCGCGGCGGCGCAGACCGAGCGTAAGAACCTGGAAGAGAAGATGGCGGCTTCGGAAGGTCGCATTGAAGAGGAATTTGCCCGTCAACGTCAGCACAAGAAAGAGGAATTAGCGTCGACGCGCTCGCATATGCAACAGGTACAAACCCGTTTGGGCGGATTGGATCGTCGCCGTGTCGATCAGCTCAGCCAGGTATCCCAGC
>CALBKB010000064.1 GCA_937892635.1 uncultured Clostridia bacterium | reverse complement strand
GCCTATATTCGCTTTTGCATCGCCAATCCTCATTTTCGCGCAGTGCTGATGCTGTCGGGGCGGTCGTTGCCCTTATCGGATACCGTAGACCAACTCCTGCCGCTTTGTTGTCCACATCTTTCGCAGACGCAGCAGCAGGATAGGGGTTTTTGTATTCGGTCGATTGCCTACGGCGCTACCCTTATGCTCGAAAGCGGCGAACTGGACTATACCGATAGCACCATGGCTCGCATCCGAGAAAGTTTAACAAGAGAATTGCAATAAAAAAGCACCGCTTTCGCGGTGCTTTTTTGTTATTTGTTCTGAATGAGGGTATCAATGTTGACGTTACGGGAGTGTTGGATCGGCTGCCAAGTGAATTTGCGGTTGACCATGATCAGGCAGTTGATGGGGATCCAAGACAAGATAAAGAGGGTAAAGAGCAGAAGGCCGCTGGGGGTTTCTTTGGCCGAGTGACCGTTAAGTTTGAGAATCAAAGCGCAGACGATAAGGCCGCACAGGAAAGTCAGACCGAAGAGCAGCCAGCCGTAGGCGAAGACATAAGAGAAGATATCGTCCAATTGGATGCCCATGAAGGGGAAGGCCATCAGCAACAGCGTCATAGCCACGCCGACGACTTGTACGATGGGGGCCGAGTAGTTGAGGGCCATATCCAAGCAGGAGACGCGGCCGGTTTGGAAGAAGGTTTTGAAAAGCTTAGCCACGTAGCTCATCCAACATTGCAGGTTACCCAACGACCAGCGCTTGCGCTGACGGAAGGATACGCCGAAATCGGTGGGCTGTTCGTCGTAGGTGACGGCCTCTTCCACATATTCGATCTTGACGCCGTTGAGGGCGCAGATGCCGGTGTATTCCACGTCTTCGGTCATAGTGTGGGCATCAAAGCCGGTGATGGCTAAGGCTTCTTTGGTTACCATGAAACCGGTACCGTTAATAGAGGCCGACAGACCGACACGGGAACGGGCGCGGTTGAAAAAGAAGTTTTGCAGATAATAGAACATCGAATAGCCGGCGCTGATCCAGTTATCGGCAAGGTTCTTGCTGTCACGCTTGCACTGGGCAACCTTGGCGCCGCAGTTCATGGCGTGGTTCATATGCCGCAGATAATCGGGATGCACAATATTATCGGCATCAAAGATGATGAAGGCATCGATATCGTCCTTTTTGGTATATTCCTCAAAAACGAGTTTGAGAACATCACCCTTGGACTTGACGGTGCTGGGGCATTTGATGATCTGGCTGCCGTGACGGCGGGCGACATATTCGGTGTTATCGGTGCAGTTGTTGACAGCGGTATAAATGGTGAAGTGCTCGCGGTCATAACTTTGATTATTCAAAGAATCAATCAGATGGCCGATAACCTGCGCCTCGTTACGGGCGGCAATGATAATGGCGAAGTTATTTTTCTTTTCGGTGTCAGACGGAGCGGTTTTCTTGGGGGCGCGAATAAAAGCCCACAAGCCGGTCAAAGCAAAGTACAGACCGTAGACCAAAGTGGCGATCAAGAGGACATAATACAAAATGACCATGGGAGGTTCTCCTTTCCGTTTGGCAGTTTTACCGAACGATATTATACCATTAAAATAGATTCTTTCAATGGCTAAATTATGTCTTTTGTTTATTTTGGTCAATACTTTGAAAATTTCGTCAAAGTTCCATGAGTTTTTTGACGGAAATGTACACAAAAAGAGTTAAATAATTACACAACTGTAATGTTTTGGACACACTTCATTAACAAAAAGAAATCCGACTCAGTATACGAGTCGGATTTTTGGCAAAAAGTTATACGATTTGTGTTAGGAATTGACTTCCATGGCGATCTGATAGAGCTTTTCGTTGATCTTTTTGGGCAGACCGATGCCGTCGATCAGGTTGATATCTTTAATCTTACCCTCTTTGGTGACGATCATGCGGTTTTTCGCGCCGGCGGCCGTCAGTTCGATGGCGCGATAGCCCATGCGGGAAGCCGAGGTGCGGTCACGCGAGGTGGGTGAGCCGCCGCGCTGGACGTAGCCGAGGATACTGACTTTGGTTTCAATGCCGGTTTCGGCCTCGATCTTCTTGGCCAGTTGGGCCGAGCCGCCGACCCCTTCGGCTACAAGAATGATAAAGTGCTTCTTGCCGGTGCGGGTGGTAGTGTTGATGCGGTCGATGACATCGCGCCGGAAATCGTAGGGGATTTCAGGAATTAAAATCGCGGTGGCACCAACGGCCAGACCGGCATGCAGGGCCACAAAGCCGCAGGATCGACCCATAACCTCAACGACGGTGCAACGGTCGTGCGACTGGGAGGTGTCACGGATCTTATCGACCATTTCGGTAACGGTATTGATGGTGGTGTCAAAGCCCAGAGCGTAGTCGCTGGCGCCGATATCATTATCAATGGTGGCGGGCAGGCACATAACATTGACGCCCAGTTTCGACAGTTCGTGGGCACCGCGGAAGGTGCCGTCGCCGCCGATGCAGACGAGAGCGGCCAGATTGTGCTTGCGGCAGACCTCTGCTGCGCGGGCGCGACCTTCCTCGGTCATCATTTCCTTGCAGCGGGCGGTATAGAGGAAGGTGCCGCCGCGGTGAATGATGTCGGAAACGGTACGGGAGTTCATTTCGATATAATTATCTTCGATAAGTCCCTTATAGCCGCGGACAAAGCCGACGACGCTGTAACCGTGTGCGATACCTGCGCGGACGACGGCGCGGATGGCGGCATTCATGCCGGGTGCGTCGCCACCGCTGGTAAGCACACCAATGGTGGATTGATTCGGATTCATGGTTTTTGTTCTCCTTTGCGATGCTTTTTCTTCTTATATTATATATTATTTAAGAACAACGTTGGCATGCCCCAATTTTTCCGTGAGGGCATCGACCAGTTCCTGCGTGATGCAGACGGGGGAGGCGTAGCGATAATATTTCTTGGCCTGCAGGAAATAGAAAATGACCTCGCCCTGGCCCGGGCTGTTGATGAGCATGTCTTTAACTTGGCGCTCAAGCGTGGTATCGGACTCATCCAGACGAATAAACATTTTATCGGTAATGCTGTTTTCGACATGGATATGCTCAATCGAATCGCAGATGATTTTGGGTTCTTCCTCTTCGCGCATGCTGACCCGACCTCGGATCATAACCGGAGCATCGGGAATGAGCATGGATTGGAATTTTTCACGCACGGTGGGGAAGACGATGACTTCGGCTGAGCCGGTCAGATCCTCTAAGGTGATAAAGGACATAGTGGCTTCC
>CALBKB010000063.1 GCA_937892635.1 uncultured Clostridia bacterium | reverse complement strand
GAACCCACGGCCTCTACCACCCCAAGGTAGCGCGCTACCAAACTGCGCCACACCCGGATATGCAACGTGTGAGATTATAACACATAATCCCACAAATTGCAATAGTAAAAAACAATTTTTTTCGAAATTATTCGATGTCGTCGTTGTCGCAGTTATGATAGACTTCCTGCACGTCGTCGTTATCGTTGAGGGCGTCGAGCAGTTTTTGCATGTTTTTGATGCTGTCCTCACCGGTGAGGGTGATGTAGGTGTCGGGAATCATTTCGACCTGGGCCGACAAAATGGTATATTTGGCAGGGGCTTGGATGCCTTCGAGTACGGCGGAGAAGTCGGCGGGGTCGGTGTAGACCTCAAAGACTTCGCCTTCGTTGGCGATATCGTCGGCACCGGCTTCGAGGGCAACTTCCATTAATTCGTCCTCATCCACGTCCTCGGCCTCGATGACGATCAGGCCTTTGGACTTGAACTGCCAGGATACCGAGCCGCTTTGGCCGATGTTTCCGCCGTACTTGTCGAAGTAGTGGCGAACCTCGCCTGCGGTTCTGTTGCGGTTGTCGGTTGCCGCTTCAACGATGATGGCAACACCGCCGGGACCGTAGCCTTCGTAGGTGATATCCTCATAGTTGCTCGCATCGCCCTCGCCGGCGGCCTTTTTAATGATGCGCTCAATGTTGTCGTTAGGCACATTATTGGCCTTGGCTTTGGCGATAATATCTTTGAGCTTGGTGTTCATGCTGGGGTCGGGGCCGCCCTGCTTGACACAAACGGCGATCTCACGACCGACCTTGGTGAATATCTTGCCTCTTTGGGCATCGGTCTTTTCTTTTTTATGCTTAATATTGTTCCATTTGGAATGTCCGGACATAATTTTTCCTCCGAGTTTTATTAACCTACTTATTATATACTTCTTTTCTCAACATTTCAAGATGCAGTTTGCAACATTTCTGATAATGCTTGGGACGCACCGGTGGGATTGGCTTTTAGGTGTGCATAACGGAAGAAAAAGCTGCCACCGTAGGCCGCGTTTTGACCGGCATATTCGACCTGACGTGCCGTTTGACGGACATCATCCCAACCCGTCTGATCGGTGCCTTGTTTATAGAAGGCGTGGCCAACCAAGGGTGTGACGTCGGTATCGGCGACACATTGCGTCCACCAATCAAAGACGGCGGCAAAGGGCGCCGGTTCCTGCTCAAACGACCAATAGATCTGCGGGCAGATATAGTCAATCAATCCCTCTTTGACCCAGCGGCGGGTATCGGCGTACAGATCACTATAGGTTTCTATGCCGGCGGTGGTATTACTGCCCAACGGATCGGAAGCGGCGTTTTGCCACACGCCAAAGGGGGAAACGCCAAATTCGATTGCTTTACCCGTATCGGTGATGGCGGCGTGTACCTGCGTGATCAGCTCAGTAATATTATCCCGCCTCCAATCTTCCAGCGTCCGACCCGCACCGTAGGCTTGATAGGAAGCCGTATCGTCAAAGACGCCCCCCTCAACAGGATAGGGATAGAAATAATCGTCAAAATGGATACCGTCGACATCATAGTTATTGACGATCTCCATGACGCCGTCGAGCACCAGCTGACGCACCTCAGGCTGACCGGCATCCAGATACAGGCGTCCGTCTGCATACGGAATGACCCATTCGGGATGTTGGTAGGCAGGGCTGTTTTCAGGTAGGGTGTCGGTGGCGCCTGTGGTAACACGTAAGGGATTGATCCAAGCGTGTAGTTTCATATCTTGCGCGTGAGCCGCCTCAACGGCATAGGCCAGCACGTCAAAGCCATCAGGCAGATTACCGCTTGTACTGATGACGGAAGAAACAGGAAAGAGTTTGGAGACATAGAGGGCATCGCAGGAAGGACGCACTTGAAATACGACGGTATTCATCCCCCACGCCTTGGCATCCTGCAATATCGCATCAATCTCCGCCTTCAGCTGCGCCTGTGACAAATCGGGGGCGGACGGAAAATCGAGCCGATCGGCGGTGGCCACCCAGATACCTCGAACGGGTTCATCCTCGACCGCTTGGGATGACGAAAGCGCATCGGAGGATGGCGCGGCAAGAGGCGTTACGACCGCCCAGATCATACAGGCACCGACTATCAATCCCAGCAGGATACCGCCTATCGTAGTTTTCTTATTCATGCCCATCTCAACTCCTTTTTCTCTTCCATTATACGGACAAACTAAAAAAACATGATAAATTTTTATCAGAACTTGAAAGGTATACAAAGAAGGTATATAATACTACCAGAGGTGATTGCCATGAAACAAATGCGATTAAAGATCGGCGGCATGCATTGTGCGGCCTGCTCGGCAGCCTTGCAACGCGCCTTAAACAAAAAAGAAGGCATTGAAACGGCAACGGTCAATATTGCCACCGAGATTGCCGTTATTGATTATAATGAAAAGCGCATCAATATGGGGCAGATTGAAGCCACGGTAAAAAAATGCGGCTTTTATATTGCCCGCAACGAAAGCGACCTAGCCAAAGAACGCCAAAAGCTGCGGTGGCGGCTGGTGGTGAGCGCCTGCATCACCCTTCCCCTGTTTTACATCGCCATGGGACCCATGCTCTTCCCTAACGCGCCCCTACCAATCTTCCTGGAAAATCCGCTGTCGATGGCTATCGTGCAGGCCGTACTGGCGCTGATGTCGATGATAGTGGGTGCTCCGTTTTATCGAAACGGCACACGCGCCCTCTTTCGCGGCGCGCCCAATATGGACAGCCTGATCGCCGTAAGCACCATTGCTGCCTTTTTATATAGCCTGTTTTCAACGGTGACCATCGCTTTGGGCGATGCCCACGGCGCGCATCGATTATATTTCGAGAGTTGCGGCATGATCATTACCTTGATCTTACTGGGTAAAAATCTTGAGGCCTCGGCCAAGAATAAGACGGCCGACGCCATTCGGCGGCTGACCGATCTATCCCCCAAAACGGCCACCCTAATAGAGGGGGACGGTGAGCGGATCGTTGCTGTTGAGCAGTTACGCGTGGGTGACACGGTGCTCATTCGCCCGGGTGAACAGATCCCCGTTGACGGTGTTATCCTGACGGGTGAAACCTCGGTGGATGAATCGATGCTCACGGGCGAAAGCATACCCGTGGACAAAACAGTGGGCGATACCCTATCGGGGGCCACCATCAACAAAAACGGTACGGTGCGCATGCGCGCACAAAAGGTAGGGCGGGATACGGCGCTGTCTCAAATTATCGCACTGATCGAACAGGCGCAAAACACCAAAGCCCCCATCGCCCGACTGGCCGACAAAATTTCGGGCATTTTCGTGCCGACGGTGCTGGGCGTTGGCTTGGCCGCCGCCGTAGCTTGGTGGCTGGGCGGACGAGATATCGGTTTTTGTGTTCACGTCTTCGTTTCGGTATTGGTGATTGCCTGCCCCTGTGCACTGGGGCTTGCCACGCCAACCTCCATCATGGTGGGCACCGGCAAAGCGGCACGGTGCGGCGTATTATTCAAAAACGCCCAAGCCATCGAGCGCATGCACGATGTGAAGACGGTTGTTTTTGATAAAACGGGCACTTTGACCCACGGCAAGCCGCAGGTTACAGCGGTACACGCCCTAGGGGACGAGCAAGAAGCCATTGCACTGGCCGCCGCCGCCGAATCCCTCTCTGAACACCCATTGGCACACGCCATTGTTGAACGTGCGCAAGGACTGACGCTGCCGCCGGTGGAAGGCTTTGAAGCCAAGACCGGTAACGGCATCCAAGCCATAAGTAACGGGCGAATGCTACGAATAGGAAAGGGCGAATATCTGACCGAAAACGGGGTTGACATCACCCCTCTTGCCGCGGTGGCTCAGGATTGCGAACACCGAGGCAATACCGTGATCTATCTGGCAGTAGACGGTGCCGTGAGGGCGCTGTTTGCTCTGGCTGACACCCTGCGTCCCGACAGCGCGCCGGCGCTCAAACGGCTCACCGAGAGAGGCATTGACTGTTACATGCTCACCGGCGACAGTCGCGCCACCGCCGACGCCTTAGCCAAGCAACTGGGGTTAAATCCCGATCACGTCATCGCCCGCGCACTTCCCTCTGACAAGGCCGCCCTTATAGAGGGGTTACGGCAACGGGGCGTGACCCTTATGGTGGGTGACGGCATTAACGACGCCCCTGCCCTGACGGCAGCCGACGTGGGCATTGCCATCGGCGGCGGTACCGATGTTGCGGTGGAAGCGGCCGACGTGGTGCTGGTTAAGAACAGCCTATATGACGTGGTGCGTGCTGTTGAAATCGGCAAAGCCACCATTACCAACGTACGGCAAAATCTTTTCTGGGCCTTTATTTATAACACCGTCGGCATCCCCATCGCCGCCGGCGCCCTGCATCTGTTTGGCGGCCCCCTGCTCTCGCCCATGATTGCAGCAGCCGCCATGAGCTTATCGTCAGTATCGGTGGTGACGAACGCCCTGCGATTAAATACCATAAATATTGAAAAAAAGATCAAGCATCACGCTTGATCTTTTTTATGGCCAAGAATAGGTTTGACCAAACACGGTCAGTCCCGTTTCGTCGATGGCAAAGAGGGTCTGCCCTGCAAAATAGGGGGCAGCAGCCGCCGAACGCTCCTGCACGATAAACAAGAGGTACCCGAAGAAAAACAGGATGAGAACACATAAAAAACCCACCAAAAACAGCTGCACTCTCATCCAAGTACTTGACACAGCGCCTGACCGATATAATAGGCGCTTCGTTTGGCTTCGGTCAGGGTGTTGCCGGTGGTACCCACTTCGATGAGCAGGGCGCCTTTGGCGCGGTTTTGATTGTAGGTTGAGGTACGCACCAGCATGGCGCGGCTGATACCGGGGCAAACCTTTTCCACCTCACTTTGCAACGTAAGCCCGAACCGAACGTTATCCTGCCAATGGGGATTAACCTTATCCTCATCGTTACCGGTGCCGGCGATCATCATGATCTGCGCCACATCCATGCCGTCTTTTTGCACAATGGGTCGATATTTGCCGCCGTTTGCGGTATAGACAGCGTCGCGATGCAGATCCAAGACGACGCGAATACTCGGATACTCTTCCAAAATAGCTGCGACAGCCGCATCCGAGCGAGCATAGGCGCCGGTGTATGTAGTATCAAAGACGTCGGTACAATGGATAACCTCGATACCGCCTGCCGTGAGTGTTTGGGCCAGTACCTGACCTACGGCAACCACGCTTTTACTCGTATCGTTGTCGTGAGTCTGTTCCGGTGAAGAAAAGGCGTCTCCGGTATTGTTATAGGATTCACGGGAGTGGGTATGGAAAATGAGCACCTGCGGACCATCAGACGCTTCACCTAAATCAAGCGGCTGTGCCATAAGCGTGGCAACGTCGTAGCTCATGGGGCTTTTGTTGCGAATATAGCCACCACCCCAACTCTCATAGCCGGACATGGCGTCGGGATGTAAATCGGTACGAATGACCGAATAGAGGGCATCGCCCGTCTGCTCAGGAAAGACCTCGTCCTGCGCCAAGGCTTCCAAAATGTTTTGGGTGTTGGTCTGTTTTTCAAAGAAGGACTCCCAAAAGGTGCCGGTGAAGATGGTGGCGTAGCCTTTACCTCCGACTTGATTGGGCATCATCAGTCGAACAAAGGCATCGGCACGGATACCAACGCTGCCGTTGATACCGGGCATGCTAATACCCAGCGCCAGCCGTCCACCCAACGTGCCGCTCATGGCCACTGCCGTTACCAGCAACGTACACACACACAGTATGGCGGCTGCCGCCTGTCCCCATCGTCTGTTCATAGTCATTCACCTCTGCCCTATTGTATGTGGGGCCGACAAGGGCTATGACAGTAGGCTATCCATATCCTCCACGGTCATGCCGTTGTGGATGTAATGATTGATAGCGTAGCCGAGCAGACGAGCGGCACGACCGATCAAAAGGTCGATGCTTTTGGGGGTTACGATCAGATCATCCTCCCCCTGCCCCGCCAAAGCCGAGGCGGTGATAACCATGGGAATGCCTACGGCAATAACGGGAAGACCCATTGTTTGTTCCGAGAGCTCGAAGCGGCGATTGCCGATCCCGCTGCCGGGAGTGATGCCGGTATCGGAGAGTTGGACGGTTGAACACAGACGTTCACGATCCATAGCCGCCAAGGAGTCGATAACAATAAGCGCAGAAGGCTTGACGACCTGGCTGACGGCACGAATGATATCGGCGCTCTCCACGCCGGTTTGCCCCAAAACGCCCGGCGCAATGGCCGACACCTCGCCCAATTTCATCTGCTCGTACATCTGCGGCAGGTTGGTGCGCAGATGGCGGGACACGACAACATGTTCCACCGAACGCGGCCCCAGCGCATCGGGAGTAACCGAGCCGTTACCCAAACCGGCCACCATAAGGGACGAGGGATCTTCGATCAGCCGCCCGATTTCACCGGCTACGGCGCGGATCATATCCAATAGCGTTTGGCCGTCGGCGTGTTCGAGTCCGCGACATTCGAGGGTGTGATAACGGCCGGGACGGCGGCCGATTTGCTTGGCTTGTCCCTCATCCAGAGAAATTCTGCGAATTTTTACGCCGAAAACTTCAGTTTGACTTGACATGGGCTGTTTTGTCGAGTATAATTCTGGATGTGCATCAATAAGCTCGCAAACAAGGTCGGTGCGAAAGTCGGTCATAGTATTCACCTCTCAGATAATATGTCCGTTCGAGTATTTTTTATACTTCTTCGTTAAAAAACTCTTGACTTTGCGAGGTTATTATGATTATAATAATTAGAATGAAAAATGTAAGAGAGGTGCTAAGTTTTGCCGAACATCAAGTCTGCTAAGAAGAGAGTAAAGACCACCGAGGCCAGAACTCTTCGCAATAAAATGATCAAGTCCGATATGAAGACCGCCATCAAGAAGCTCGACGCCGCTATCGTCGAGGGCAACAAGGACGCGATCGACACCACCTTCCGTGCCGCCGTCAAGACGGTTGATCAGGCCACGGCAAAGGGCGTTCTTAAAAAGAACACGGCTTCCCGCAAGAAGGCTCAGATGGCTATCAAAGTCAACAAAGCCAACGCGTAACGATCAAAATAAAAGGCTCAGCCAATCGGCTGAGCCTTTTTTTATTTCCGAAATTCCAATGATATGTCCATAGCGGCCACCGAATGAGTCAACCCACCGATGGAGATGATGTCCACCCCACAAGCGGCGACCTCGCGAATGTCGCGCTTATGCATGTTGCCGCTGGCCTCTACCAGGGCGCGGCCGTTAATGTATTGGACGGCTTGCGTCATCTGTTCGGGCGTCATATTATCGAGCATAATGATATCGGCACCGGCTTCGACCGATTCCTTGACCTGCTCAAGGGTGTCACATTCAATCTCGATTTTGAGAACGAAGGGCACGTTGGCACGCGCCGCTTTTATCGCAGCCGCAACACCACCGGCAGCCTTAATGTGGTTATCCTTGATGAGCACGCCGTCAGAGAGGCAGAAACGATGGTTGCCGCAGCCGCCGGTCTTAACGGCGTATTTTTCCAAAGCGCGCAGACCGGGCGTAGTCTTACGAGTGTCGACAACCGTAGTGGGATAGTCTTTGACCAGTTCCTTATAGTAGGCCGAAGTGGTGGCAATGGCGCACATGCGCTGCATCATATTCAGCGCTGTGCGTTCAGCGGTGAGGATGCTGCGGGCATTACCCGAAACGGTGGCGATGATCTCCCCTGCCTTGACCGATTCGCCTTCTTTTTTTACGGGGGTGAATACGATAGAAGCATCGACCAATTCAAAGCAGCGAGCCGCGACGAAGGTGCCGCAGACAACGCCATCGACGCGGCTGATAAAGTCACCGACAATGGTAGCATCGGCAGCGATGGTCGATTCGGTGGTAATATCACCGGTACCAATATCCTCGCGCAGCGCCAGTTTCAAAATGTCATCATATACAGAAGTCAACATATTATTTATCCTCCCTATAATGTCCACCCACGCTTTGGGTGCGGGCCAATGCCCCTTCGAGCACGGCACGGCCGACGCAGGCCATGTTGTAGGCTTCAAGGTGGGGCAGCTTGTCCAGTTTTCGACCG
>CALBKB010000062.1 GCA_937892635.1 uncultured Clostridia bacterium | reverse complement strand
GCGCCACGACAACCTCATGCCCCTGGCCACGCCTGTGTGGAACTGGGGCCGGCTCTACGAGCACATCGTGGACAGCATTTTCTCCGGCAACTGGGATTTGTCTGACGCCCGGGAAAACGACAAGGCCGTCACACTCCATATCAACCAGGAACATGCAGGTATAATTAGCGGGGTGTTCGGGCGAAAAGTCGGGCGTTTCGGCCATAATTTTTCGACGATAATTGAGAGCCGTTTCATAACGATGATGCCCGTCGGCAATAAAGAGCTGACGATCGGCAAATTCAGCGGTAAAGGCAGCAATCTGCGCTTGATCGGTAACACACCACAAGCGATGGGTCACCGCATCGGCATCGGTAAATTCGATATCGGGCGCGCCTTGGCTGACTGCCTCGATACGAGTACGGGTTGTTTGCTCCTCATCGGTGTACATCGAATAGATCTGAGAGAAACTGGCCTTGGCAGTGCTGAGCAGGTCAAATCGATCATTCTTGGCTTTCGAGAGAGTATATTCATGGGGTAGAATAACGCGATCCTCAAACTCCTCTAAACGCACGGCACAGATCATGCCCTTGACGCTACGGCGAATATTGTTGACGATAAAGGACATTTCATAGATATAGATACTGTCTGTATCGTCCTGTTTCAGGATACCGTCAGCCATCCATTTTCTGTATAGTTCATTGGCTTGTCGGTATTGATCCTCACCCTGAGGGAGTTCAAGTTGGACGAGGTTATAAGGACTGCGAGCCAGAAGTTCATCCCGCTGTTCGGGACTAATGATATCATAGGGTGGACAGACCAAATCGGCGATCGCACCGGCCTTTGGGGTATAGCGCATACCTTGAAATCCTTTGATAAGAGCCATTGTTCTTTCCTCCTAATGGTTTCCTACTCTATTATAATAACGTGAGCCAAATTTTTCAATTATTAATGGAAAAAAATAATGAAAATACGACACTCATAATGGTTTATACTATACATGAGGTGAAAAATATGTGTAGTAAGGTTCCCTTTATGGTCGGCATGGCGGCCGGCTTGGTCGTTGGCTGCACCATGGGCGTCATGTCGCAATCGCGTCCGGCAAAGATGGCCAAAAAGAAAATTATGCATTCTCCTGCCGGTAAAGTGGTAAAAACGATTGCCGACGTGATCGAGCAAATGTAAAAAAAGGTGCAGTTTTTACTGCACCTTTTTTATGCCTGTTTGGTTTGTTCGATTTTTTCATGAAATTTTCGCACGGCGTCATAGTTTTTATCGCCGGATACTTTTTCCAGTTCTTCCAGCAATTCTTTCTGACGGCGGGACAAGCTTTTGGGTACCTCCACCATGACGCGCACATACATATCGCCACGACCGCGACCGTTAACAAAGGGCACGCCCTTATTCTTGATGCGGAAAACCGTTTGATGCTGCGTGGCTTCGGGAATGGTTTGTTTGACGACATCGCCGTCGACGGTAGGCAATTCTACCGTGCAACCCATAGCCGCCTGCGAGAGGGTAAGCGGTACATCGTAGGAAATATCGTTACCCTGGCGCTGGAAGAGAACATGCGGCTTGACGTTGACGGTGATATACAGATCGCCGTTACCGCCGCCACGACGCCCTGTTGAACCTTGAGCGCTGAGCTTAATGGATTGACCCGAGGCGATACCGGCAGGAATGGTGGCTTCAATGGTGCGCTCACCCACCACCGACCCCTTGCCTGCGCAGGTTTTGCAGGGGTCTTTGATGACATAACCGGTGCCGCCGCAATCAGAGCAGGGTTGGACACTGGTAAAGGAGCCGAGCATGGTGCGCTGTTGGACACGGACCTGACCGCTGCCGCCACAGGTGGGGCAGGTGTGACGGCTGCCGCTGGCCGAGCCGGAGCCGTTGCAGTCGGTGCAGGTTTCTTCGCGTTTGTAGCGAATTTTCCGTTTACAGCCACTGATCGATTCCTGAAAATCGATTGTAAGGTTGATCGAGATATCCTTACCGCGCACGGGCGCGTTGGGGTTGGCTCGACGAGCACGGCCGCCGCCGAAGATATCGCCGAAAATGTCGCCGAAGATATCGCCGAAGTCACCGCCGCCAAAGCCACCGCCAAAGCCGCCGCCCGGCTGACCGGCGCCGTAGTTAGGATCGACACCGGCAAAGCCGAACTGGTCATAGCGCTGACGCTTCTCCTTATCCGATAAAACGTCGTGGGCTTCGTTTAATTCCTTAAATTGTTGTTCTGCCACCGCATCGCCGGGATGGAGATCGGGGTGGCAATCTTTGGCTTTTTTGCGGAAGGCTCTGCGGATCTCGTCGTCGGTTGCCGATTTAGAGACGCCGAGCACTTCGTAATAATCTCTTTTTTCCGCCATGCGAAACCTCGGATGTTACTTATTTCTTGTCTTCGTCCACAACTTCGTAGTCGCCGTTAACGGTACCGTCGTCGTTGGTCGTGCCGGCCTGAGCCTGCTGCTCAGCCTGCGCCTGCTGATAGAGTTTTGCCGAAATCTCATAGAACTTCTTGGACAGTTCTTCCGAGGCAGACTTAATGGCATCGGTATCGGTGCCCTTGAGAGCTTCCTTAACCTTTTCGATCTCGGCCTCAATGCCCTTCTTCTCATCTTCGGTGACCTTGTCGCCCAGTTCGGTCAAGGATTTCTCCGACTGATAAACCAGTTGTTCGGCCTGGTTGCGAACCTCGACGCCTTCGCGGTTCTTCTTGTCCGCCTCGGCAAACTGCTCAGCCTCTTTGACGGCGCGTTCGACGTCTTCCTTGCTCATATTGGTAGAGGCAGTAATGGTGATTTTCTGCTCCTTGCCGGTGCCCAGATCCTTAGCCGAGACGTTAACGATGCC
>CALBKB010000061.1 GCA_937892635.1 uncultured Clostridia bacterium | reverse complement strand
GCAGATGAACCCCATGGTAAGGGCTGTAACGGGAGAATACAAGATCAGAAGCTGTCGAGAGAAAATGGTGAGCCCCACCAGCACCAGCAGCACGCACACGGGCTTCAAGGAGAAGAATTTAAAGTGATCCATCAGCTTGCTGAAGAGTGTGGTCAAAACCATCAGCAGGTTCAGCACGATCACAATGATGGGACCGGTCACCAGCGAAACGCCCACATCCAGCGGGGTATGCACGCCCAGATACAGCCGCGAAAACCCAACGGCTAGCGGCACAAGCCCCCACAGAAGCCGCCACCACCACCGCCGCGACGCCAGCGCCAACGGGAAAAAGAGGGACCCGCCCGAGGTGGTATGCCCCGAGGGGAAGGAAAACCCCGTCGCCGCCTCAATGGCCGAGCCCACGGGACGAAAATTCGGGTCGATCACCCAAGGCCGCGGGATCTGAAAGGTGATCTTCAGCCCCTGCGTCATCAAGCCGCCCAGAAAAAAGGTCATACCTATTTTATAGGAAAGATTTTTATTGACACACCAAAACAGCAGGCAAAGCACCACGACGATAACGGTCTCTTCCCCCAACAGCGTGACCGCCTGCCATATTCTCTCGCCCAGCGGCGTGCGCACCGCGGCTATGGCCCGTAATAATTCCATATCCTCACTCCTTTTTGTCTATCCTATCATAATTTTCTTGTAAAAACAATCGTTCTTTGTTATACTGAAAGAAAAAAGGAGTGTGTAAAATGAAAAAATTACTCAAAGAATTCAAGGAATTCATCAGCCGCGGCAACGTGCTGGATATGGCCGTTGGTGTTATCATCGGCGCTGCCTTCAAGGCCATCATCGACTCGCTGGTCAATGATATCATCATGCCCTGCCTGACCCTGCTCACCGGCAAAATGGATTTCACCAACCTCTTCCTCGCCCTCGACGGCAACACCTATGAAACGGTCGCCGCCGCCAAAGAGGCCGGCGTCGCCACCCTTAACTACGGCAACTTTATCTCGGGTATTATCAACTTCCTGCTCATGTCGGTGGTCATCTTCGCCCTGATCAAAACCATGAACTCCCTGGCCAACCTGCGTAAGAAGCCCGAACCGGCCCCTGCCGAGCCCATCACCAAGGTCTGCCCCTTCTGCCGCTCGGAAATCGCCATCGCGGCCACCAAGTGCCCGCATTGCACCGCCGACCTGGAACAATGATCCGCAACCACCAAGGCTTTGCCCCTTTTGAAACCCATATGCACACCCGCGAGGTCAGCCCCTGCGGTCAATGCGACGCCGCCGATATGATGGCGGCCTATGCCGACAAGGGCTACGGCGGTGTCTTCGTCACCGATCACCTATCCCCCTACGCCCTGGCTCACTTCGCTTCCGATACCAACGACTATTTCCACCTCTCCCTCACCTGGCCGCAAATCGTTACCCGCTATTTGCGCGGCTACGACACCGCCAAGCTGATCGGCGAGGCGCTGGGTCTGAGAGTCTTCCTCGGCGTCGAGCTCACCCTCGAACAGGGTCCTGAGGACTATCTGCTGCTGGGCGTGGATAAGGAGTTCCTGCTGGCTCATAAGAACATCCAAACCTACACCCTGCCCCAGCTCAAAGCGGCCGTCAATCAGTATGGGCTCCCCCTGTATCAGGCACACCCCCTGCGCAAAAACCTGCAGCTCCAACGCCACGACCAGATCGACGGTCTGGAAGTCTACAACGGCAACGGCGGCGAGGAGCGCAACCGCAACACCCTCGTGCTCGAAGAAGCCCGAAAGCGCGGCTGTCTGATGCTCAGCGGCTCGGACGCCCACGCCCCCAACAACGTCGGGCGCGGCGGACTGTGGCTGCCCACCGATATCGACAACGGCTACGACATGGCCCGCTATATCGCCGGGCACAACCACGAGCTTACTCGCATCGAAGGATAAAAAAGATGAGGCAGATGCCTCATCTTTTTTTTGCAATTTCACCTTGTGTTTTGTATATGCTGTTTTCTTCCAGCACTCCGCGGAACATCGACAGCGGATAAAGCTGACAATGCTTGCCGATCACCGAGCCGGGGTTGAGCACGCTGCCGCAGCCCACCTCGGTGTAATCGCCCACCATGGCGCCGATCTTGCGCAAGCCCGTTTCGATGGGCGGCTGCGCCTTGATGACGATGTTACTGCCGTCACTCTTGAGGTTGGAGGTGATAGCCCCCGCCCCCAAATGGGAACGAATGCCCAAAATCGAGTCGCCGATGTAGTTGTAGTGGGGCGCCTGCGCCTTGTCAAACAGGATGCAGTTTTTCAGTTCGGTCGAGTTACCCACCGTGGCACCCTTGCCCACAATGGCCGAGCCGCGGATGAAGGCACAATGCCGCACCTCGGCACCGCGATCAATGATGCAAGGCCCCGTTATGCTGGCCGTCGGCGCTACCTTGGCGTCCTTGGCGATCCAAACGTCCTCGCCCACCTGCTCAAACTCCTCGCCCAGCGTCGGTCCCACTTCCAAAATAAAGGATTTAATGGAGGCCAACGCCTGCCAGGGATATTCACACCCTTCCAATAAGGGGGCGGCAATGCTGCCGCTTACATCAAACAGTTCGCGTGTTTTCATTGGGCATACCCCTTCTCGGTAATAACCTTGACGATGCTGTCCACCGCCGCGGCGCACTGCTCGTCGGTCGGCGCTTCGGCCATAACGCGAATGACCGGCTCGGTGCCGCTCTCGCGCACCAGCACCCGTCCGTCAGCGCCCAGGCTCGCCTCGGCCGCCGCCACCGCCGCCTGCACGTCGGCATCGGCACGGGTGGTCGCCTTATCGGTCACGCGCACGTTGGTCAGCTTCTGCGGATAAACGGTCACCGGCTCCGCCAGCTCGCCCAACGACTTGTGGGTATCCATCACCACGTCCATCAGTTTGATGGCCGTCAACAGACCGTCTCCGGTGGTGGCATACTTGCTCAAAATGATGTGGCCGCTCTGCTCGCCGCCGACACCAAAGCCCTTCTCTTTCATACAGGCGTAGACGTACTTGTCGCCCACCGCCGTCTTTTCATAGTCAATGCCCGCCTTGTCCAGCGCCTTATACAGGCCGAAGTTGGACATGATGGTGGTTACCACCGTGTTGCCGGGCAATTTGTCGCGCATCTTCATGTTCACGCCGAAAATGTAGAGGATCAGGTCGCCGTCAATGATGCGCCCCGTCTTATCCACCGCCAAACAGCGATCGGCATCGCCGTCAAAGGCAAAGCCAACGTCCAGCCCCTGCTCAACCACCAACGCCTGCAAGGCCTCGATATGCGTCGAGCCCACGCCGTTGTTGATATTGAGTCCGTCGGGGGCGTCGCCGATGACGTAAGTCTTGGCGCCCAGCGCGTCAAAGACGCTCTTGGCAATCTGCCAGGTGCTGCCGTTGGCGCAGTCCAGACCCACACGCATGCCCTTAAAGGAGTTGCGCGCCAGCGAAATCAAATAGCCCACGTACCGATTACGTCCCGCCGCATAGTCAACGGTGCGCCCGATACCGCTGCGCGCCGCCAGCGGCAATTCGGGAATGATCCCGTCAATATACTTCTCAACCTCATCAATGACCTCTTGCTCCATCTTCTCGCCCTGGGCATTGATCAACTTGATGCCGTTATCATAAAAGGGATTATGCGACGCCGAAATCATGATACCGCAATCAAAATCCTCGGTCGCCACCACGTAGGATACGCTGGGCGTCGTGGTCACGTGCAGCAGATAAACGTCGGCACCCGACGCCACCAAGCCCGCCGACAGCGCATCTTCCAGCATGTAACTGCTGCGCCGCGTGTCCTTGCCGATGGCCACCTTGCACTTGTGATCCTGCCCGTAGTACCAGCCCAAATACCGCCCCACCTGATAGGCATGCCATGCCGTCAGGTCACGGTTGGCCTCTCCGCGAAATCCGTCCGTTCCGAAATACTTTCCCATATTATATTTCCTCCGTGATTTGGTAAAAAACACCTATATACTTTCTCATTATAGCATGCCCAAAAAATGCTGTCAATTCCTGGCGATTGACAAACGACAAAAAATAGACTATCATAGAAGTATACTTATCCCCCCTCGTAAAGGAGGCTTTCTATGAAGGAGTTTCCCCGTATCGGCTCCATTTTACTCAAGGCGGCCACCATTATTGCCATTCTTGTCGGCACCGTCTTCTCTTTTGTCAACATGGTCTACAAGGGCGAGGCCTTCTGCTATTACACCAACCAATGTAATATGCTCCTGTTGCTGCTGATGGCTTCCCTGCTGGTCTTCGACCTCTTCGGCGGTATCCGCAAGGAACGCTACTATTATATGATCAAGTTTAGCTTGACCATGTGTTCCCTGCTCTCGCCGCTGATCTATACCGGCCTGTTTTCCTCCGCCGAGCAAATGACGCTGGGCGGCGGCTGGTACAATCTCATCACCCACGCCCTCGTCCCGGCTTTGGCGCTGACCGACTATCTGCTGTGCGACCGCCGCGGGCTTACCCCCTGGTACACGCCCCTGTTGTGCGGCCTGGGCCCCTTGGCCCATCTGGCCTTCGTTGCCCTGCGCAACCTCTCGGGCGAAGGCTATCACATTCAGGACAGCCCCGTCATCGTCCCCGCCCCCTACGGCTTCCTGCGCGGCGAGCCATCCTCGATCGTCCTCACCTGTCTGGTGCTGCTGGCCGGCTTTATCGCCGCCTGCTTCCTCTTGCGCCTGCTCGACGTGGCACGCGCCAAACTATCCTTACGCAATCAAAAAGAGAGCCAATAGGCTCTCTTTTTTTATACCTTATATTTCTCGCGGAAGTTGAGGAACATCTCGCGATAGTGCGGATCGTCGTGCCGTGTCGCGCGCAGGGACTCGTGCAGGTTGAGATCGTTATGCGCCATGTCAATCACACAGCCGGCAATGTTGGAACAATGGTCGGCCACACGCTCCAGATCGGTCAACAGGTCCGACCAGATAAAGCCGGCCTCAATGCTGCAATCGCCCTGCTGCAAGCGCTCGATATGGCGGGCGCGCAGCTTATCCTTGAGCCGATTGCTCACCTTCTCGAGCGGTTCAACCCCGTAGGCCACCGTCAAATCGTTGTCAATAAAGGCCTTCATCGACAGGGTGTGAATCTCACTGACCGCCGCCACCATCACGCTCAATTCTTCCTTGGCACGATCGGACAGCGCTACCTCGCATTTGACCATCTCTTCCGAGGACTGGATCAGGTTAACGGCATGGTCGGCAATGCGCTCAAAGTCACCGATCAACCGCAACAGCTTGGCCGCCTCGGCACTGTCAGCCTCGGTCAGCTGACAGGCACTGAGCTTGACCAGATAACTGCCCAGCTCGTCCTCGTATTTGTCGGTGCGATCCTCGTGATGACGGATCTCTTCCATCGTTTCGGGCTTAAAGTCGTGCACCGCACCCAGCGCCTCGGTCAGCGCCAGCCCCGATTCCTCCGCCATTTCAATGGCCAACTCGCGGCAACGCCCCAAAGCCATGGGCGGCGTATTAAGCAAACGCTCGTCGATCTTGACCGTCTTGTCCCCATCGTCGCCCGGCACCAGCTTAATCACCAGTTTTTCCAGCAGACCCGACAAGGGCAGCATCAACAGCGTACACAAGATATTAAAGATAGAATGGCAAATGGCAATGCCCACCCCGTCGGCCGCTCGGGTCAGCAGCACCGGCGAAAGCAGCCAGCGCACCAGCATAAAGACGGTCAGCCACACCAGCGTGCCGATCACGTTAAAGGACAAATGCACCATGGCCGCCCGCTTGGCATTCTTGTTGGTGCCCACCGACGAGAGCATGGCGGTAATGCAGGTGCCGATGTTCTGTCCCATGATGATGGGAATGACCGCACCGTAGGACACGCCGCCCGTCACCGAGAGCATCTGCAATACACCCACCGATGCCGACGAGGACTGAATGGCCGCCGTCAACACCGCGCCCACCAGCACGCCGATGAGCGGATTTTCAAACAGGATGAACATATTTTCCAGCGCCGTGAGCACCTCAGGCACCTCGGCCAGTTTGGAGGCGGTGTCGGTCATGGTCTGCATGCCCACCATCATCACGGCAAACCCAAGCAAGATCGTGCCCGTCTCTTTCCGCGTGCTCTTCTTGGAGAACATGAAAAAGATAATGCCGATAAAGGCCAGAATCGGTACGAACGAGGACGGCTTGAACATCTGCACCACAGGGTTGCTGCTGGATATGCCGCTCAAGCTCAAAATCCAAGCGGTAACGGTGGTGCCGATGTTGGCACCCATGATCACATTGATGGCCTGACGCAGTGTCATCAATCCCGTGTTGACAAAGCCAACCACCATAACGGTGGTGGCCGCCGACGACTGGATCACCGAAGTCACACCCAGTCCCGTCGCCAATCCGGCAATGCGCCCGGTGGTCAGCTTGGCCAGAATGGCACGCAGGCCGCTGCCCGCTCGCCGCTCTAAGGCATCACCCATCACCTGCATGCCAAACAGAAACAGACACATCGAACATAAAATAGTCAATACATCAAATATGCTCATTGTTACACTCCTTGGTTTTGGGGTACATCTCTACTATAATATATTTTTACCTTTTCGTCAATATCCGACTTGCTCCCAACCAGCAACCGACGCCCACCGCCGCCGCCACCGCCAACCACGGCAACCGTATCGTCAGCGGCGGCATCAGCACCGCCGTCAGGTTGTTAAGCGCATGATACAACACACCCGGGAGCAGATTGTCGGTCTTGATGCACAGATAGGTAATGGCCACCCCCAGCACCGCCGTGGGCACCAGCCGATACGGGTCTAAATGAAAGAGCCCGAACATCAGCCCCACCACCGTCGCCGCCAACGCGGGCGGCAAGTCGGCAAAACAACGCCGCAGCACCCCCCGAAAGAGCGCCTCCTCGCACAAGGCCGGCAAGATAACCAACACGGGTACGGCCACCGCGATCGGCAGCTGCGTCGCCTGCTCCACCTGCTCAAGCCGATGCCCCACCTCGGGCGATATCAGCGCCGTCAAGGCCGTCAACAAGGCGGCGATACTCTGCCCGCCCAGATACATCAACACAAAGCCGACCCCGTCCCGCCAACCGATCGGGCGCACCCGAAAAACCGAGCCGGGCGAAAAGCCAAAGAGCGCCGTGCCGGCCCATGCCACCGCCAGCGTTATCAGCTCGGTCAGCACCAAGCCCCAAGCCCCAAGCGCCGTCTGCAACGGAAACCCAACAAGCGCCAGCAACAGCCCGCCTGCCAAAAACAGCCCAAAGCCACGCAGAATATTCCTCATGCCCCGCCCTCCTTTTTTCGGTATCATACCATATCTGTGACAAAATGGCAAGAACCGTCGCAGGAGCGCAAAAGAAAGGGTCGACTCCCTGAAAAAGGACGAATTCGGGTAAAATCCGAAGAAAACGGCCGAAAAACCGACCAAATCCGCCTTGCTTTTCGGGTCGGGTTCGGGTATACTATCTATACGATCTTTACCGATAAGGAGTTGGTAATTTCTCATGGACGATGGCAGTCCTCTGTCTTATCTGCTGATTATTTTCGTCTGTTTGGTCTTGTCTGCCATATTCAGCGCCACCGAAACCGCCTTCGCTTCGGTCAGCCGTGTGCGGGTGGCTGCTCTGGCTGAGGATGGCGACAAAAGGGCGCGCCGCCTCAACAAGGTGCTCAATAACTTTGATAAGGTGCTCACCGCCCTGCTGATCCTCAACAACATCGTAAACATCGCGCTGGCTACCCTCACCACCCTCTTTGCCACCAATTTTCTGGGCAATGGTGCGGTCGATTGGATGGCGGTGGTTACGGCGGTTGTTGTTTTTTTGTTTGGCGAATCCATTCCCAAAGCCACCGCGCTGGTGGCCGGCGAATCCTTGGCCTACGCCATGGCCGGCGTTATGACCATGCTCACCAAACTGCTCACCCCCCTCATCGCGGTGCTCAACGCCATCTCCCGCTGGCTCATGAAGCCCTTTAAGCAGGAGAACTCCCCCACCGTCACCGAAGAGGAACTCGAAAGCATCATCGACACCGTCGTCGAGGAAGACGCCGTCGACGAGGACACGGGCGAACTGCTCCAAAGCGCCATGGATCTGGGTCGCACCACCGCGGGCGATATTATGACCCCGTGGGCTGCCTGCCTGACCCTTTCCACCGCCATGAGCGAGCGCCAGATCCTCGACGTCATTAAGTCTTCCACCTTCTCCCGCCTGCCTGTTACCGACCGTAACGGCACCCCCATCGGCTTTGTGCTCATTCGTGAGTATATCAAGGCCCATCTGGCATCGGGCCGTCCCAATAAACTGCGCCGCGTCCTGAACAAGGCCCTCACGGTCAGCGCCGACGCCCTTGTCGACGAACTGCTCCCCCGCCTCTCGGCCGCCCGCACCCACATCGCCTTTGTCAAGAAAAAGGATACCATCGTCGGCATCCTGACGGTGGAGGATATCCTCGAAGAACTGGTCGGCGAAATCTACGACGAGGACGATACTGTCGGACAAGGAGGTGAGCGTCTTGCCTAACCTTCTGTCTTGGATCGCGCTGCCCCTGCTCATTCTCTGCGGCGCCTTCTTCTCCCTCTCGGAAATTGCCTATACCCAGATCAGCCCCCTGCGTCTGCGCACCCGCGCCGAGGAATCGGGCAAAAGCACCCACCGCATGGCCTTGCGTGTCTCCGAACGCTTTGAGCATACGCTAACCGCCATTTTGCTGGGCAATAATCTGGTCAGCGCCGCCGGCACCTCGATCGCCACCGTGCTGGTCATTCACCTGCTGGGACAATCCTACGCCTGGGTAGCCACCGCCGTCATGACGGTGCTGGTGCTCATTCTGGGCGAAATCACCCCCAAACAGCTGGCCTCGCGCATCCCCGAATCGGTCTGCACCTTCGCCGCCTGGCCGCTGCGCATCCTCACCATCCTCTTCTACCCCTTCGTCTGGCTCATCGGTCGCCTCAACGCCCTGCTGGCGCTGCTCTATAAAAACCGTATCCCCGACACCCCCACCGTCACCGAAGCCGAACTGGAAAGCCTCATCGACACGGCCGAGGACGAAAGCATCATCGACGAGGATACCGGCGACCTGCTCCAAAGTGCCCTCGATTGGGGCGAGATTCAGGCCTACGAAGTGCTCACCCCCCGCGTCGATATGGTCGCGATTGATATCGACGACGATGCGCCCTCGATCCGCCAAACCATTGAGTCGGCAACCTACTCCCGCCTGCCCGTCTATCAGGATACCCCCGATAACCTCATCGGTATCCTGCGCGTCAATCAGTATTACCGCGCCTGTATCGACGCCGACTACGTCGATATCCGCACCCTGCTCAGCCCCGTCACCTACGTGCATAAAACCATGACCTTGCCCGACGTGCTCGACATCATGCGCCGCGAGCAGTGCCACCTGTTGGTGGTCAACGACGAATACGGCGGCACGGCCGGCATCCTCACCATGGAGGACGTGCTTGAACAGCTGGTCGGCGATATCTGGGACGAATCGGACGAAATCGAGGAGGAATTCACCTTCCTCGCCGAGGATAAGGCCGTCGTCGACGGCGATATGCGCATCTACGACTTTTTCGACGAGGTCGAGGTCGACGATCGCGACTATGACGAGGACAACGCCACCGTCGGCGGCTGGGCGATGGATATGCTCGACGGCAACCCCGTCGTCGGCGCTTCCTTTACCTATAAAAACCTCACCCTCACCGTTGAACGGGTCGACGGCCGCCGCATCGAGGAACTCTCGGTCGTCATCACGCCCGAAGCCCAACCCGAAGAGGAATCCTTATAAGAAAAAGCAGAGCCTTAGCTCTGCTTTTTTTATGCTAATATCTGCACGGTGATCAAGCCAAAGAGCACCCCCGCCACGCCGACCGCGGCGGCACTGCGCCGTCCCCCCTGCAGGGCGTGAGGCAGCACCTCACAAAAGGTCATATAAATCATGGCGCCGCCCGCCAAGGCCAGCGATAACGCGGTGAAGGTGCGCCCCGCCTGCCCCAGCCACAGCCCGACCAAGCCCCCCAGCGCCGTCGGCGCACCGCACAGCGCCATCAGCCCCAGCACCCGCCAACGGCTTCGACCGCCTTCCAGCAGCGGCACGGCCACCGCCAAACCCTCGGGAATATCGTGGAGCATAATCAGAACGGCCAGCACCAAGCCCAGCCGCAGGTCAAAAGCACCGCCGGCGCCAATGGCCAAGCCCTCGGGAAAGTTGTGCAGCCCAATCCCAATGAGCAACAATAATCCGCCGCCGTTGGGGACGCGGTCAAGCAGCAGGCTGCATAGCCCGATGCCGATCACACCTCCCACCACGCCAACGGCCGTCAGCCCCAGTCCGCCGATCACCATGGCCTCGGGAATCAAATCAAAAAAAGCGATGGCCAGCATCGCCCCACCGGCAAACACGGTGAGCATGCGCGCCGTACTTTCTCCGCGCCGCCCCACCAAAAAGGCGATCACGCCGCCCAAACAGGTGCCGGCTATGCCCGCCACCGTCGCCATCCATACAACTCCCATAGCATTTCCTCCTGTCCCATGCTATGCCTTTGGTCTTGCACCTATGCCTTTTGTGTGATATAATATCTTCATTCTGACAATAAGGAGCCCGCTTATGAAAGTTGCCGTTATCGGTTCGCGCAACCTGCAGGTGGCCGATCTTTCCCGCTTCCTGCCCGCCGAAACCACCGAGATCGTTTCGGGCGGCGCCCGTGGGATCGACACCTGCGCCCGTGAATACGCCTTGGCGCATCAGCTCAAGCTCACCGAATTTCTGCCCGATTACCAAAGCTTCGGTCGAGGCGCCCCCTTAAAGCGCAACATCACCATCATTGAGCACGCCGACCTCGTCCTCGCCTTTTGGGACGGGCAATCGCGCGGCACCAAGTATGTCATCGACCAATGCAAGGCCCGTCAGATCCCCGTCAAAATCTATCTGCCTAAAAAAGAATAAAAAAAGAGCCGTTCGGTTTCCCGAACGGCTTTTCGTTTTTATTTGGCATAGTCAATGGCACGGCTTTCGCGCACCACGTTAACCTTGATCTGGCCGGGATATTCCATCTCCTGCTCGATCTTCTTCACGATGTCGCGGGCGACAACGGTGATCTGATCGTCACTGACGGCCTCAGGCTTGACCATAACGCGGATCTCACGTCCCGCCTGAATGGCGAAGGAACGCTCCACGCCGTTGAAGGAGTTGGCGATCTCTTCCAACTTCTGCAAGCGCTTGATGTAGGCTTCCAGATTTTCACGGCGTGCCCCCGGACGGGCGGCCGACACGGCATCGGCGGCCTGAACCAAGCAGGCAATAACCGTCTTGCACTCCACGTCCCCGTGATGAGCGTGAATGGCATGGATCACTTCGTTGTTTTCGCGGTACTTGCGGGCGTACTCAACACCAATCTCGATGTGCGAGCCGTCGATCTCATGGTCGAGCGCCTTGCCCAGGTCATGCAACAGACCGGCACGCTTGGCCAGCATCACGTCGGCGCCCAACTCGGCAGCCATCGCACCGGCGATCTGCGCCACTTCCAGCGAGTGGTTGAGCACGTTCTGACCATAACTGGTACGGTATTTCAAGCGACCCAAAATCTTGACCAGCTCGGGATGCAGGTTGTGAATCCCCGTTTCGAAGGCGGCGCGTTCGCCCTCCTTCTTGATGATCTGCTCGACCTCTTTGCGGGTCTTCTCCACGATCTCCTCGATGCGGGCCGGATGAATGCGCCCGTCGGAGATCAAGCGCTCCAACGACAGGCGAGCCACCTCACGGCGCACCGGATCAAAGCTGGAAATGGTGATGGCTTCGGGGGTGTCATCAATGATCAGATCCACGCCCGTAAGCGTTTCAATGGAACGAATGTTACGTCCCTCACGGCCGATGATGCGGCCCTTCATCTCATCGTTAGGCAACGACACGACCGATACGGTAGCCTCGCTGACCTGATCGGCAGCACAACGCTGAATCGCCTGCGAAATCACCTCGCGCGCCGTGCGCTCAGCGTTCTCACGCACCCGCTCCTCGTTCTCCTTGATCAGCACGGCCGTTTCGTGAGTAATCTCACTGCTCAGCTCTTCCAAAAGCTTGGCCTTGGCCTGCTCGGCGGTAAAGCCCGAAATCTTTTCGAGCATGGCAATCTGACCCTTTTTCAGTTCGGTAGCTTCGGCTTCCAGCGCCTCCACCTTCTTGATTTTGGCCTCTAACTGCGCCTCTTTCTGTTCCAGCGCGTTGGTGCGGCGATCAAACTGCTCCTCTTTCTGTTGCAGACGGTTCTCCTGCCGCTGAATGTCGGCACGGCGTTCCTTGATCTCCTTCTCGGCGTCGGTACGGTTTCTGAGGATCTCGTCCTTGGCCTCTAACAAAATCTCTTTTCGTTTGGCATCGGCTGATTTCATAGCATCATTGATCAAGCGCTTGGCTTCCGTTTCCGCCGAGCCGATTTTGGCTTCCCCGATCTTCTTGCGGTACACGATGCCGATAAGCACTCCGGCGATGATGCCAAGAACCAGGCCGGCCGCGGCAAACAGCCATTCCATAGTTCTTACCTTCTTTCAAAAAATATAATAAAAAAGACCGCACGGATGCTTTCCGTCGGTCCACCGGTCTTCTACACAAACACTTTTCCTTCTATTTTTATTATATATACCATCCAAAATCCCACAGGGGGAACCATAAAAAATAAAAATATATCAAAAGTTCAGCGTTGAGAACCGGTAAAGATGACCTAATACATCTACTGTTTTAGTTTAATCGTCCGCGCCCCGCTTGTCAAGTATAAATATAAAATTTCTTCCAATTATATACATACAGCCCCCGAAGCCATTCGGGGGCTGTGTCAGTCTTTCTTATTTTACAATCTCGGTACAATCGGGACGGATCATGCCGATGTAGGTCTTGCCGGCGTTGAGGGTCAGTTCCTTGCCCTGCGCATCCTTCCATACAAAGGGCGCACGCTCGTCGGCCTTGCTCCAGGTAATGGCTTGATAGCCACCCTGCGAGATCCACCAGCCCCGGCCCGAACCGACCACGCTCACGTCCATCAAGGTGCCGACCAGCGGCTCAATCGAGGTTTCCAGCACCAGCAGATTGGTAAAGGCCAGCTGGGTGCCTGCCTTGCCGTCCATCTGCGGCTTGCCCGAATGTTGCTTGAGATAGGTGCCGCTCGCCGGATCGTAGGTGAAGGTGCTGTAATAGGAGGAGGAGAAGTTGAGCTTCACCTTCTCGGTCTGCCCATCCTGCGGCTTGACCGGCTCATCCTGCGGAGCAAAGGCAAAGACGGTTTGCTTGGCATCCTCCTTCAGGTCGGTGCGATAGTTGAGAGTTTCCAGCACCTGCGGAATCATCTGTCCCTTGAGATAGCCGGTGTGCTCGAGGGCATAGCCGGCGTTGCGACGCGCCTGATCACGCCCGAAAATGTTGCCGGGGTTGGCCGCACCCGAAAGGCGGTCCACGCCAAAGTTAGTAATGATGTTGGTGGCGTAGGTAGGCTCCTCGCCCCAATGCACGTACACCGCGTCAAAAGCCATGGCCACGATAGGATAATAGAAACGGGCGCTGCGCACCGAGCAGACGTCGGGGATCTTGGTGTAGTCGCCGTAGATGGCCATCATGCGGGTGATGCCGCCCTCGACCTGCGTTTCAAAAAGGATATCGGCATCGGCAATGCCGTATTGCGGCAGGGCCGCCTTATGGTTATTGATCATGACGGCAACCGGACGCTTGCCCACCGCTTGCTCGCTCAGCCCCTCTATGCCGGTCAGGCGATTGACGGTGCCGTGCTCAACCGCAGGCTGGCTCTGCAGCTGGGACGAGCTTTCACTTTCCGGCTCGGAAGAGGATTCACCGCCGCAGGCGGCCAGTCCCAGAGCCAGCATCAGACACAACACGATTGCTACTGTCTTTTTCCACATAATCATACGCTCCTTTTCATAAGCTAGTTATAGCATACACCATTTCGACACCCTTTGACAAGCCCCAAATCCTGTTAATTTGCTATTTTTCTAACATGTTGTTGACATTTATGGTGTTGTCATGTATAATTATTCTTAAATTTTATTAAATGGAGGAAACTCAACCATGAAAAAAATTCTGGCACTCATTCTGGCATCTTTGATGCTGTTGACGGTAGCCGGCTGCGGTGGTTCCACCGGCAGCAACGATACCCTCAAAATCGGCAGTATCGGTCCCATCACCGGCGGCGCTGCCATCTACGGCCAGGCCGTTAAGAACGCCATGGAAATGGCCGTTGCTGAAGTCAACGCCAAGGGCGGCATCCAGTTCGAAATCATGTTCGAAGACGATGCTCACGATCCCGAACAGTCGGTCGGCGCTTACAACACGCTGATGGACAAGGGCATGCAGGTCCTGCTCGGCACCGTTACCTCGGCCCCCTGCGCCGCTGTTGCTGCCGAAGCTGCCGCTGACGGCCTGTTCGTGCTGACCCCGTCGGCCTCTTCGCCCGACGTCATCAAGGATCGCACCAACGTCTATCAGATGTGCTTCTCCGACCCCAACCAGGGCTCGGCCTCGGCTACCTACATTGCCGACCACAAGCTGGCTGAGAAGGTTGCTGTTATCTATCAGAACGATGACAACTATTCCACCGGCATCTACGACAAGTTCAAGGCTCAGGCTGAAACCAAGGGTCTGAACATCGTTTACACCGGCACCTTCACCAAGGATACGGCTACCGATTTCATGACTCAGCTGACCGCTGCCAAGGCTGCCGGCGCTGACATGCTCTTCCTGCCTATCTACTACACCCCCGTTTCGATCATCATGACCCAGGCTGCCAACATGAACTACTCGGTGAAGTATTTCGGCGTTGACGGCATGGACGGCCTGCTCGGCGTTGAAAACTTCAACACCGCTCTGGCCGAGGGTGCTTATCTGCTCACTCCCTTCTCGGCTGACGCTACCGACGACAAGACGGTCGCCTTCGTTAACGCCTACAAGGAGAAGTACGGCGAGATTCCCAACCAGTTCGCTGCCGATGCTTACGACTGCGTATGGGCTCTGTACGAAGCCTGCACCAAAGCTCAGATCGATCCGGCCAACATCTCCAACACCGATCTGTGCGCTAAGATGGTCGAGCAGTTCACCGGCATGACCTTCGACGGCCTGACCGGCCAGGGCATGACCTGGGCCGCCACCGGCGAAGTCAACAAGAGCCCGATGGCTGTTATCATCAAGGACGGCGCCTACGCTTCCGTACAGTAAGTATAATTCAATAGTATATTACCGGGAGGAATGTCGAAATTTCGGCATTCCTCCGTGGTGTCTTTTTTGATGGTGAAGAAGAGGGGATATCCCCTGTTCTTTGGTATTGAAAATCAAGGAGGTTTTCCATATGGAATTTTTGTCCTATCTGATCAACGGTATTACCTTGGGCAGCGTTTATGCCATTATTGCTCTGGGCTATACCATGGTCTACGGCATTGCCAAAATGCTTAACTTCGCCCACGGCGACGTCATCATGGTCGGTGGCTATGTGTCCTACTTTGCCTCTGTCCAATACGGTCTGCCCAGCGGCGTTGCCATTTTGTTGGCCATGCTGGCCTGCACCCTGTTGGGTGTGCTCATTGAACGGCTGGCCTACCGTCCGTTGCGTCAGGCAGAATCCCTGGCGGTACTGATCACCGCCATCGGCGTTTCCTTCCTGCTGCAAAACGGCGCTATGCTTCTGTTCTCAGCCAACCCCAAGACCCCCTCGTCGTTGGTCAACATCGAATGGCTGTCGATCCGTCTGGGTGAATTGACCATTCCCAGCGAAACGGTCGTCACGGTAGCCGCCTGCATCCTCATCACCGTCGGACTGACCCTGCTCACCCAAAAGACCAAGATGGGCAAGGCCATGCGCGCCGTCAGCGAGGACAAGGGTGCCGCACAGCTGATGGGCATCAACGTCAACCGCACCATTGCCGCCACCTTTGCCATCGGCTCGGCCTTGGCCGCCATCGCCGGCGTGCTCATGTGCTCGACCCTGCCGACGCTGACTCCCACCACCGGCTCGATGCCCGGTATCCGCGCCTTTACGGCCGCCGTCTTCGGCGGTATCGGCTCGATCCCCGGCGCCTTTTTGGGCGGTATTTTGCTGGGTATCATTGAAGCGCTGTCCAAAGCCTACATTTCGGGCGAATTGGCCGACGCTATCGTCTTTGCCGTGCTCATCATCATCCTGCTGGTCAAGCCGGCCGGTCTGCTGGGCAAGCAACAGCGTGAGAAAGTGTAAGGTGATGGTATGAAACTGAAAAAAAATACCCGCAACAATCTGATTACCTACGGGATCGTCTGCGTCCTGTTCCTGCTGGTCTTTTTATGGATCAACTTCGGCAACGCCATCGGCATCGGCACTATGCCCCGTGCCTACCAGGCACAGTTAGTACCCATTTGCGTTTACGTCGTAGCCGCCATTGCCCTGAATCTGGTCGTCGGCATTTCGGGAGAATTGTCCCTTGGCCATGCCGGCTTTATGAGCATCGGCGCCTTCTCGGGCGTGGTCTTCTATCAGGCCCTCTCCTTCATCGGTCAGCCGATCGTGCAACTGATTTTAGCCATGCTCTTGGGCGGCATCATCGCCGGCATTATGGGTCTGCTCATCGGCATCCCCGTCCTGCGTCTGCGGGGCGACTATCTGGCCATCGTCACGCTCGCCTTCGGTGAGATCATCAAGCAGATCATCAACTGCATCTATCTGGGTCGCAGCGATGCCGGCTGGCATTTTTCCTTTATTCAGAACAACCTGCCCGAAGAGTCGACCAAGATCATCAACGGCGCAATGGGCGCCACCGGACACCCCAAGATTTCGACCTATGTCATCGGCTTTGCCCTCATCCTTTTCGCCTTGACCCTCGTTCTCAATCTGGTCAACTCCAAGCACGGCCGAGCCATCATGGCCATCCGTGACAACCGCATCGCCGCCGAAAGCATCGGTCTGTCGGCCTTCAAGTTCAAACTCATCGCCTTTACCATATCGGCCTTCCTGACCGGCATGGCCGGCACGCTCTATTCCATGAATATCGCCAGCGTGCAGTCGACCAAGTTCGACTTTAACACCTCGATCGACCTGCTGGTCTTCGTCGTGCTGGGCGGCATGGGCAATATCCGCGGCTCCATCATCGCCGCCATCATCCTCACCCTGCTTCCCGAAACCCCGATGCTGCGCGGTCTGGGCAATGCCCGTATGCTCATCTACGCCGTACTGCTCATCGGCATGATGCTGCTCACCCGCTCCAAGGGCGGCAAGCGCTTCCTGGCCTGGTTTAAGGACTCCACGGCAAAACTATTCAAGAAGAATAAAAAGGAGGGTGCCGATCATGAGTAAACTCGTTCGCGTCGATAAGAATGCGCCCCTGCTCACCCCCGATGACGCCGACCGTCAGCCCGTCTTGGAAACTCACCACCTGGGCATCGACTTCGGCGGTCTGCGTGCCGTTGACGATTTCAACGTCGCCATCGGTCCCACCGAAATTGCCGGACTCATCGGTCCCAACGGCGCCGGTAAGACCACCATCTTCAACCTCTTAACCAAGGTCTACCAGCCCACCCGCGGCACCATTCTGCTCAATCACGTCAACATCAACAACTATTCCACCATCCAGGTCAATCAGGCCGGTATCGCCCGCACCTTCCAGAATATCCGCCTGTTTGACAAGCTCTCGGTGCTGGACAACGTCTTGGTCGGCCTCTATCGTGAGCAGTCGCCGGGACTGGGCGCCTCGATTTTGCGCCTGCCCTCCTTCTGGAGAAGCGAAAAAATCGCCAAAAAGCGTGCCCTCGAGCTGCTCTCCATCTTCCACATGGAGGATCTGGCCGATCACGAGGCGGGCAGCCTGCCCTACGGCGCACAGCGCCGTCTGGAAATCGTGCGCGCGCTGGCCACCAACCCCTGCCTGCTGCTGCTCGACGAGCCGGCGGCCGGCATGAACCCCTCGGAAACGGCCGAGTTGATGGAAAATATCCGCCAGATCCGCGACACCTTCAAAATCGCCATCCTGCTCATTGAGCACGATATGAATCTGGTCATGGGCATCTGCGATACCATCGCCGTGCTTAACTTCGGCAAGATCATCGCCAAGGGCACGCCCGAACAGATCAAAAACGACCCTGCCGTTATCGAAGCCTATCTGGGCAAGAAGGGAGAATAACCATGAGCCTTCTGAAAGTTGAAGATATCAACGTCTACTACGGCGCTATCCACGCCATCAAAGGCGTCTCCTTTGAAGTCAACGAGGGCGAGATCGTCACGCTTATCGGCGCTAACGGCGCCGGCAAATCCACCACCCTCAACACCGTGTCGGGTTTGCTTCGTCCCAAAACGGGCGATATCCTCTTCGAGGGGAAAAGCCTTCTTCCCCGCGCCCCCCACGCCATCGTCAGCGACGGTCTGGCCCATTGCCCCGAAGGCCGCCGCGTCTTCGCCGGTCTCTCGGTCGAGGAAAACCTGCAGATGGGCGCCTACACCCGCCCCGGCAAGGAGGAGGCCGACGCGCTGGCTCGCGTCTACGACTCCTTCCCCCGCCTCAAAGAACGCCGCCGCCAAAGCGCCGGCACCCTCTCAGGCGGCGAACAACAAATGCTGGCCATGGGTCGCGCCATGATGTCCAAGCCTAAACTCCTCATGCTCGACGAGCCTTCCATGGGTCTGGCCCCCATTCTCGTCCAGCAGATCTTCGATATGATCGTCGAAATGCATAAGCAGGGCATCACCATTTTGCTGGTCGAGCAAAATGCCTCGATGGCCCTCTCGATCGCAGACCGTGGCTATGTTTTGGAAACCGGCAAGGTCGTGCTCACCGACAAGGCGTCCAACCTGCTCACCAACGACGCTGTCAAAAACGCCTACTTAGGAGGTTGACGCTATGGGAATTGCCGAATGGTTTATTGCCTTGGGCGAAAACTCGTCCGTTTTTATGAAAGGACTCATCACCTTCGCTGTATCCATTCTCCCCGTCATCGAATTGCGCGGCGCCATCCCCGTTGGTTCGGCGCTCGGTCTTTCCCCGCTGGTCACCTTTATCATCGCCTATCTGGGCAACCTGCTCCCCGTCCCCTTCATCGTTCTCTTCATTCGCAGCATTTTCGATTGGATGAAACGTAAAAGCCAACGACTCGGACGCATCGCCGAAAAATTCGAGAAACGTGCCGAGGCCAAAAAAGGCACCGTCGAGAAATATAAGTTCTGGGGTCTACTCCTCTTTGTCGCCATTCCTCTCCCCGGCACCGGCGCTTGGACCGGCGCTCTCGTCGCCGGCATGATGAATATGCGCCTCAAAGACGCCCTGCCCGCCATCATCGTCGGCGTCCTTATCGCCGGCATCCTCATGACCGGCATCACCGAAGGCTTCCAATTCTTTATTTCCTAAATAAAAAGCAGCTCACCGCGTGAGCTGCTTTTTTTCTATGCCGTTTGGCGTTTGTATCGGTAAGCTTGTGCGACGCCAACACCCCTCGGTGTAGACGAACCGTCCCGTGCGCCCCTCAACCTCGGTCGCCCCGTCAAGCAGGGCCAGCGCCAATAAATACCCATCATACCCCACGTCGCTCACCGGGCCGTAAACGGCGCGGTATACGCCGTCGGCTTGGCAAACGTCTCCGCCCATCACCGGCAGTTGGGTCAATCCCACCACCGCATCGGCGGCCGACGGCACCAGAAGGGCATCCACCTGCTCGCGCTCCATGGCGGCTACGTAGTCGGTAAAGTCGGCACAGTCGGGCGGGTAAATCCCCTGCGCCCCAATCACATCCACCCCTGCCGCCTCAATAAAGGCGTTGCGCAGGGCGATGTCGTAATTTTCCTTCTCATTATATAGGATAGCCACCCGCTGCCAGCCCTTCTCCTGCGCCAACTGCGCCAAAACCTGCCCTTGCTCGGCTTCGGTAAAGGCCACGCTAAAATAAGAATTATTATTGGTTACTCTTGCATTGGTTGCAACAGCAGGAATATTGTGTTTGGCAAAGACCTCGGAGGCCGCCTGCGACAGGGGCGTCCCCCAGCTGCCGACCACCACCGAAACGCCGGCATCGACCAGCTGTTGCGCCGCTGTCCGCGCCCCCTCTTCCGAGGAGGCGTTATCGGCCGGCACCAACTCGATGCGGCTCTCGCCCGCCCAAGAAAACTCCTGATGGGCTTGGCATATCCCCTGATGCTCCAACTGGCCGCCCGCGGCGTAACCGCCCGACAGCGGCTCGATGATCCCCACCTTGACCGTCGGCGTCTTGGCGCAGCCGCAAGGCAAAAGCAGGAGCATCAGAAGCAGGGCCACGTACCGCTTCACGCGCCGATCTCCTTGATGGCCAGCGCAATATACTCGTTCATGCTCAGTTCCTGCACCCCCATCACCTTCATGCCGCAACGGTTCATGGGAATGAGCACTTTCTTGGCCGCCGCTGCGCCAACGGCACACGCCATAGTCGGCGTGACTTCGCCCATCAGCGAATCAGCCGCCAACAGCCCGATCGGCCCAACGATCACGTCGGCCGTACGGCAGGCGACCACAACGGGATTTTCCCCCGTTGCTCCCTTGTCCGCACCCGCTTTGAGCATGGCAGCCGTGGCAATGGCGTTGGTACCAATGCCCGTCACCGCCATCTGCGGATAGGCTTCTTTGATGGCGGCCACCAAGCCTGCGCCCAGCTTGCCGCCTTGTCCGTCAATCACTATAATATTCATCTTCTTTATTTTCCATAGACCTCGTTGTATTTGTCAATCGACTGTTGGATCACCGTCTTGGCCACCTCAGCGCCTCGCACCTCATCCACCGTCGTCTGCTTTTCTTCCAGCGTCTTATACACGCTGAAAAAGTGCCGCATCTCGGCAAACAAATGCGCCGGCAACTCCGAAATGTCGGTGTAGGTATTGTAAGCGGGGTCGCTGAAGGGAATGGCAATGATCTTTTCATCCTGCCGCCCGTTATCGATCATCGAAATCACGCCAATGGGATAGCACCGCACCTCGGTACGCGGCATGATTCCCTCCGAGCTGAGGATGAGCACATCCATCGGATCCAGATCGTCGGCATAGGTACGCGGAATGAGTCCGTAATTGGCCGGGTAATGGGTCGAGGTATGCAAAATGCGGTCAAGTATCAGCATCCCCGTTTCCTTGTCCAGTTCGTATTTGCACTTGCTCCCCTTCTCGATCTCCACAATGGCAATAAAATCCTCCGGGTTGATGCGGTCAGGGTTCATGTCATGCCAGATATTCATAGCGATTCTCTTCAAAGGAAAGTGTAAGCGTTTTGTGGGTGGGCACAAAGGCCGTCAGCTTGACCCCCGCCGCTTCCAGCATCCGCTTGGAGGCCAGGGTCGAATCGGTCGAAGCATATTTATCCGATAAATAAATAATTTCCCGAATACCCGATTGAATAATGGCCTTGGCGCACTCGTTGCAGGGGAAAAGCGCCACGTAAATGCGCGCCCCGCGCAAGGAACGCCCCTGTGCGTTGAGAATGGCATTGAGTTCGGCGTGCACCACGTACGGGTACTTGGTATCGTTCACCTCACCGCTGCGCTCCCAAGGAAAGGTATCGTCAGAACAGCCGTAGGGAAAGCCGTTATACCCCGTTGACAAAATGATGTTGTTGTCATCCACAATGCAGGCGCCCACCTGGGTGCTCGGATCCTTGGAACGACGGGCCGCCAACAGCGCAACCCCCATGAAATATTCGTCCCAATCAATATAGTCGCTACGCTTCATGCTCAAAATCCTCCTGCTGTATTGTTTCCATTTTATCACAGTTTGCACCGCATTACAACCCACACCCGCCCAAAATATAACTAGGAATCGTTGCGAGTTTTCCACATTTTCCACCGTGTTTTACACAGAAAAGTGACAATTGCGTAACCTTTTCGCCATTACAAGGAACGGTTCTCACATTTCCCCCGCTCTCGTTGACAAACCGTCCCCCATCATGATATGATAAAAATAACGAGAAAAGGAGGGATTTTATGAAGCGCTTGGCTGTTGTTGCTCTTGTGTTGCTCCTGCTGTGCGGCTGTTCTCCGTCCTCTTTTCAGGTCTCTGAGATCAAGGATCTGCCGCCCCATCAAAGCGACGAAAGATATGAGCGATTCTATCCCACCTATGTCGATACCTTTATCCCCTCCGAGGACTACGGTGCCGTCTATCCGTATATCGGCCAATCCTATCAATTTGGCAGTTATCTGGGCACCACCTATTTCTACGGACTATGCACCGCCGACGGCCGTATCGTTTGTGACCCCGTCTATCGGTATGCCGATACCCTTCGCCTGGGCGAACATCTCTTCTATGTCATGATCCTTTCCGGCGTCACGCCCGACCCCGACTCGCCCTACGAACACCTGGGTCAGGATCGGTTTCTTCTCATTCGCAGCGACGGTCGATACTGCCGCACACTGGATGGCATGCCCTATCTTGTGACCAACGGCGATTATATCCAGCTCCAGATCGGTACCGGCCATGTTACGTTTGCCTATCTGGATGCCAATCTGAATTGGTATAACGGATCGCTTACCCCCAAACGACACCCCGATTATCCCAACTACACCTACTACGGCATCTGCCCCGGTTGTCAACAGTCGATATCCTCACAACACATTGCCCGTCTCCCCCACGCTGACAACCCCTATGCCTTTATCCACCAAAACCGTCACCAAAACCAATGTACCCTATTATCCCTTGACGGTCAGCTCTTGGCCACCTTCCCCATCCCGGGACAGTCGCTCTACTCGGTAGACATGACCTCGCGCTTCCTCTTTGGCACCTGTAAAAAGGATGACACCCAAGAATATGCGCCAACCGCCTTTATCTACGATCGCGATAGCGGTCAGTTTGCCGATATCCCAAGCGCCTCCTCGGTCCAGTGGCTATACGACGATGTTTTTCTTCTGGTTTTTGCCGAGGACAATGCGTTGCGGCATACCCTGCTCGACCTGTCCGAGTCCAACCCGACTCCCTATGATATGGTGTGCTACGGCGGAGACACGATTCTCTTTACCGTCCGTGACGGCATCGGTCGCACCCTCGTCGATGGTCAAGAGATCATCCGCCTTCGCCTAACCTCCGATTGAGAAAGGACATTCTTATGAAAAAGTTAACCGCTCTTACCCTCTGTCTGGCCCTTGTTTTTGCCCTGTGCTCCTGCGCCCGCCCCACCTTTACCCTTGATAACTACCCCCGCATGGGCGGCTCGCTGGCGGCTCTGCCTCTGGGCGAGGCACTCACCGCACACGCGCTGGACGTCGACCGTGATACGGCCTCTTCTCTGCTGACCTTCGAAGGCTCGACCACCGACAACTATAACGCGCTGGTCGACGGTACCTTTGATATCATCCTCGCCTACGAGCCCTCGGCGCAGGCCAAAGACTATGCCGCCGAAAAGGACTTTACCTGGGAGATGACCCCCATCGGCATCGATGCGCTGGTCTTTATCACCGGCAAAGACAATCCGATCGAAACCCTCACCCGCGAGCAGATCGCGCAGATCTATAACGGCAAGCTTACCAACTGGTCGCAGGTCGGCGGTGCGGATAAGGCCATCGTCCCCTATCTGCGTAATACCGACAGCGGCTCTCACACCCTCTTCGACCTCTTCTTTGACCTGGAAAATACCGACGCCGTCAGCAAGGAATATGTCGTCGGTTCCATGATCGGCCTTCTCCAAGCCATTGCCAACTACCAAGGCAAGGACGAGGCGCTGGGCTACACCGTCTATTACTATTTGACCAACATGGAGGCCTCCACCCTCGAAACCAGCAAACTTCTGGCCGTCGACGGCGTCATGCCCTCCAACCAAACCATCGCCTCGGGTGAATATCCGCTCTCCAACCAGTTCTATGCCGTCATTCCTGCCGACACTCCCGAAAACTCCCCCACGCGCATCCTCTATGACTGGATCTGCTCCCGACAGGGACGACAGATCGCCGAACAGGAAAACTACGTTGTCCCGCAAGCATAAGAAAAGCCGCATCCGAATCGGATGCGGCATTTTTTATTTGCCTAACCCTCGCAGCATGTTAAAGCACCGGAAGGCAAACCGATAGAGCCAAAACTTGGGTCGGCTGATGACTAGGTCAAACTCACCCACCAGCTCGTGCACCGTCGCGCCAAAGCCGCGCTTGAAATCAAAGAGCCCGAAATTGGGCGACTGCGGATCAAAACGCCCGTCAATGCCATAGAAATTAAACCGATCGTACCCGTTGTTGATGGCATAGTCGATCATTTCATATTGCAGCAGGTATTGGGCGTTGTATTTCATGAAGGGCTTGTAGCTGGCACCGAAGAGATACACCACCTCGCGGCCGTAGAGCATATACCAGCCGCCCGCGATGATTTTTTTCTCACCCTCGGTGCGCATGTCCTCTTCCAGCGAGGCTATGCGCTTTTCCAAACTCGCCTGCTCCGACCGAAGCTCAGCCGCCTCGGCCGCCTTCTTGGGGTTCTCCCCGATCTTGGCCAAGCGCGCCTCGTTCTTGCCAAACCGCTCCTTGGTGTGTTCCCATAAGCCTCTAAAATCAATCTGGGCATACAGCACCTTAACCGCCTTCTCGCGGTCCAAAATCGAGAACATGTCCTGATAATACGACAAAGGCCGATCAATAAAGCCTCGGCGGTCGGCCGTGTGCTGCATCAAATCCTTAAATAGGGCGATATTCTCGGCATCCGCCTCTATGAGAGTCAGAAAATTCTTGCGGCTGTTGTTGACCCCCCACTTGGTACCGCTGAGCATGCCCTTGTAGATCTCGTCGATGGTCTTGCCTTCCAAATCCAGCACCGATAACCACCGCGGCTCCAGATCCTTCTTGTCTTCCATGCCTTCATAAAAACCGTTGTGCCGATACCCCAACCGCTTGAAGGTGTCCATCAAGGCGTTGTTGGCGGTATCGCGGAAAATCGTCCCGTCGCCGTCTCGCAACTGGTAGTCGACGTACGGATTGATCTTCAAAAAGGCAACACCCTTCTTTTTCAAGTAGGCCTTGACCGCCTCGGTAAAGCCTTCCAACAGGGCATGGTCGTTATAATCGAGCAGAAAACCGCGCGGCGCATAGGCAAAGGTGATCCCCAGCCCGCCGATCCGCTTGAACAGCATCACGGTCGCCGCTTTGATCTGCCCCTCTTCCTTTACGCCCAGCAGCTTGCCGCTCCACCCGTTGGTCTGCTTAATCTCAATCCAAGCGGGCGATTGAAAAAAGAGCGCCTGCGGATGGCTTTTGGAAAATAGGATGTATTCCTGTTTTTCAAGTTCAATCAGTTGCATGGGTCAAGCGTCCTTTGACTGTCTTTAAGAATTTATAGATGGGATAGAACCCACCGATTTTAAGTTCAAATTGTCCGATATACTCGGTCACGTTGGCGCGGAAGCCTTTTTTGAATTCATAGATGCCGTAATATTCGTTATCGGGGTTAAAGTCGCCGGTGATGCCGTAGAAATTACAATAGGCAAAGCCCTCTTTGTAGGCTTCCTTGATGTGGTGCTCATACATGAGATACTTGGGGGTAAACTGCCGATACTCCATGAGCACGCCGCTGGCCAGCGTCAGATACTCGTTGCCGCTGCGCAGCGAGAGCAGACAGCCGATGGCCTTGCCTTGGGGGTTGTCCTTCTTAAACTGCTCGGCCTTGTTGAGTTCTTTGGTGTATTTTTCCACCTGCTCCTGCGCGATTTTAAGGGTGTGCGCCAGCTTGCCGCCCGTCGCCTGCCGCGCCATCTTCTCCTGCGCATCGGCCACCTCGGCCTGCGCGGTTGCCAACAGGGCCGCCGTGTGATCGTAATAGATATCGGGGTCAAGATAGGCCACGTAAATGGTCATCAGATCCTTCATGTGCCGATACATCTTTTGATAGTAGGACAGACTGCGGCTGAAAAAGTCGCGCCGCTTGGCCGTCGTCTCAAAGATCTCGGCCATCACCTCCAGATCGTCCATCGTCCCCTCGCGCACCATCAACCCCTTTTTGATGCAGGCATTGATGTTCTTGCGGGTCTGCTTGGAGAATTTGGCCTTTTTGGTTTCATAATCCTCGTCCAGCGGCAGATGACAGCACCAGCGCACCTGCAACGCGTCGAGATAGACGTTAAAGCCGTAATGGGCAAAGCCCAGCGCCTTCAAATTCTCCACCGACTCGTCATCGGTCGGATTTTCAGGCACAATCTCCCCCTCGGGGGTGCGCACCCGATAGATCACGTTCGGGTCGATGGTCAGCATAAAGCCGCCCTGCTTTTTAAGGTAGGCTTTCAGATGCTCCACGAAAAAGCCGAGCAAGGCCTTGTCGTGATAGTCCACCAACAATCCGCGGGGCGAATAAAACTGCTTTTGTCCGAGAATGGTCGCATCTTCCAGTAACATGGCGCCGGCCACCGGCACGCCCTCGCGCTTGACGCCGACAAAATGGACCTTACTCCCATATTCCTTTTTCAGCTCCGACAATTCCACCGTCTGCATGAAAGAGGCCTGCGGGTGCTGCTCCAAAAACCCGCGCCACTGCTCGGCTGTCAGTACGCAAAATTCCATATCCGTCTTAGGGGCGCAGACCCAGACCGCCCTCTAGTGTGAGCGTCTCGCCGGTCATATACTTAAAGTCGGGATGGGCCAGAGAAACACAGGCACGACCGATATCCGTCTCGGGATCACCGAAATAACCCATGGGCGGCGTGTGCACGTTCTTGTCAAAGGCCTCGGGATAGGCGTTCTTAAAGTTCTCCAACTGTGCCGTCCAGGCCAGCGGGCAGATGACGTTGACGTTGATGCCGTCACGGCTCCACTCGGAAGCCGCCACGCGGGTCATACCGCGGATACCTTCCTTGGCGGCGGCATAGGAGCACTGGCCGTAGTTGCCGAACAAGCCGGCA
>CALBKB010000060.1 GCA_937892635.1 uncultured Clostridia bacterium | reverse complement strand
GTCTGCGCGCCCTTCGGGAGGTGTTGGGCGATACGGCATCGCCCCGGAAAACAAAACGTCCCATCGCCCTGTTGATCGTTGGCTTGGTGATGGCAGCAGCGGGTGCGGGGTTGCTGGCTCTGCTTCCTCTGCCGTGGCCGTTGATCGTTATGGCAATCGGTGGGCTTTGCTTGGTCGAGTATGGTATTGTTTGTTATCGCAGCCGCATCGTTCGGCAACAGAACCGTACCGCCTATGCGCGTGAGCAGGAACGCCAGGCCGAGGCGGCGCATTTGCAAGAGGTGCTGATAAAATACTTGGGGGAGCAGGATGATTATGAGACAAGTATTCGTGCGCTGTATGATGATCTGACCGCGTTGACCGAGTATCAGGCGCAGTGCCAACAGTGTCAGGACGGATTGTCCGCTATGGATATAGAGGCTTACCGCCATGCCGACCAAGAATATCACGCCTTAGTCTATCAAAAAGAACAGACGCTTCGGCTCGAACAGCAGCTGCAACTGGCACTGGCCGAAAAGAAGACCCAATGGGAGGAGCGGCAACGCCATATCGGTTCGGTCGACGTGCTGGAAAGTTCCTTGCATGAAAAACAGCAGCGAGTGACGGCCGCGGAAGCCGAATTGGCCGCCTATCAGTTGGCTCTTCAGTCGCTGGATGCGGCGCATTTGGAAATGACCCATCTGTATGCGCCTATGTTGACCGATCGCACCGCCCATTTCTTCGCCACCGTGACGGGGGATACCGCGCGACGGGTGAGCGTTGATGTGACGGGTACGGTGAAGGTGGAAGAAAAACAGGTGGCTCGCAAACTGCCTTTTTATAGTACGGGCACTTCCGACGCCGTCTATATCGCCTTGCGCTTGGCGTTGATTGATATGCTCTATGCCAAAGAAAAACCGACGCTGGTCTTCGATGATTCCTTTGCTAATTTTGACGAGGGGCGCACCCGCGAAGTGCTTACATTGTTGGGGAAATTGGCTCAACAAACCCAGATCCTCTATTTTACCTGCCGCGATCCGGAACCCTTCTTGCAAGGGATCGAGCATCACAACATCGTTTTATAAAAAAGACGGCCGCATCAGAACAGATGCGGCCATCTTTTTTTTGCGATACCGAACAGCAGTACGCCGATTACGGCACCTAATGTATTGTAGATCAAGTCGTCGATATCGGTGGTGCCGACCGAGAAAATATATTGGCAGGCCTCGATGACGATGGACAGCGCCGCGGCGCCGACAATGGTCAGCCACGGACGGATACGAACAACATATCGTGTAAGAAAACCGATGGGAATAAACCAGAAAATGTTGCCGCCAATCAGATAGACCACCGTGTACCAGTTCATAAATTTCGGCATGGTGGTAGTGGTTTGAAAGGGGATAAAGAAGCATTGACGATTGTCCGGCTGGCGTCCAAAGATGGTGAGCCACAGCAAAAGCATTACCCACACCACCAAGATCACGCCGAACAGGTAACGCCGTTCGCGGCGTAACATTAGTTTTTGAGGGCCGTGGTCGGTGCCGGGATACGGCCGCCACGCGCGATGAAACGGGCACATGATTCGGGGTGGACCGGCATGATGGGGGCGCTGCCCAGCAATCCGCCGAATTCAACCTCTTGCCCCACGCCCTTGCCCACAACGGGGATCAGGCGGGCGGCGGTGGTTTTGTGATTGACCTGACCGATGGAGATCTCATCGGCAATGATGCCCGACAGGGTTTCGGCAGGGGTGTCACCTGGTACGGCAATCATGTCCAATCCAACCGAGCAAACGGCGGTCATGGCTTCCAGTTTGTCAAGCGTCAGCACGCCGGCGCGGGCGGCGTCGATCATGCCGGCGTCTTCCGATACGGGAATAAAGGCGCCCGAAAGTCCGCCGACGAAGGAGGAGGCGAACATGCCGCCCTTCTTGACGGCGTCATTGAGCATGGCCAGACAAGCGGTGGTGCCGTGAGTGCCGCAGGTTTCCAGTCCCATTTCTTCCAGAATGTGCGCCACCGAGTCACCGATGGCGGGAGTGGGTGCCAAGGATAGGTCAACGATACCGTAGGGAACGCCAAGGGCTTCGGCGGCATCGTGGGCCACCATCTGACCCATACGCGTAACCTTAAAGGCTGTCTTTTTGATGATATCGGCAATCTCGGAGAGCGAGCAGTCACCGGCGCGGGCAACCGCCGCGCGCAAAACACCGGGGCCCGACACGCCAACGTTGATGACGCGCTCAGGCTGACCCACGCCATGGAAAGCGCCGGCCATAAAGGGGTTGTCTTCGGGGGCGTTGGCAAAAACGACCAGCTTGGCACATCCGATCGAGTCACGGTCGGCGGTGCGTGCCGCCGTGTCTTTAATGATGTGTCCCATCATGGCCACGGCATCCATATTGATGCCGCTGCGCGAGGTGGCAACATTGACCGAGGAGCAGACGCAGTTGGTGGTGGACAAGGCCTCGGGAATGGAGGCGAGGAGTTTGCGGTCGGAATCGGTAAATCCGCCGTGTACCAGAGCCGAATATCCGCCGATAAAGTTGATGCCAAGCGTGGCGGCGGCCCGATCGAGGGTCGCGGCGATCTTAGCGTAATCACTGCTCTTGCAGGCGGCTGCGGCAATGGAAACGGGGGTAACGGCAACCCGCTTATTGATGATGGGGATGCCGTATTTCTTTTCAATATCGCAGGCGCGAGGTACCAGATATTCGGCACTCTTGGTGATCTTGTCGTAGACCCGCTGACAAAAGACGTCAATGTCTTCATGGGAGCAGTCGAGCAGGGAGATGCCCATGGTTACGGTACGAATATCCAAATGCTCCTCTTTGAGCATGTGTATGGTTTCCAGTATATCGTAATGTTCTAACATGGTGTCTCCTTAGATGCGATGCATGGAATTGAAAATGTCTTCATGCATGGTGTGGATAACCAGCCCCATCTGCTTGCCCAACTCGGTCATGGCGTCTACCAATTCGGTAAAGGGCAGGGAAGACTGAGCGGTGTCCACGACCATGGTCATGGTAAAATACTCGTCCACAACGTGCTGGGTGATGTCGAGAATGTTCACGTTACATTCCAGGCACTTATTGGATACTCGAGCGATGATGCCGACGCAATCGGCACCGACAACGGTGATAACGGCTTTCATAGGGTATTCTCCTTTAAAAATTCACAGTGGGTAGATCAGACGGGAAATGGGTGCCGAAGGGGGATAGGCAAACCTCGCCGAAGAGAACGCCCTCGGCGGCACAGCCCCGCTTGAACTGGGAGGTCAAGAAACGGCGGCGGAAAATCTCGAAGGTGGCGCGAATGACCTTGTCCTCGTAGGTATCCTCAAAGGCTTGAAGCGCTAAGGATACGATCTTATCGACGGTCATGTTGTGCCGCACGTAGTAGTAGAGAAAGAAATCGTGGAGCTCGTAAGGCCCGATGATGTTTTGGGTCACCTGATCCCCCGGCAACAGTTCGGGTGAGGGTGGCGCGGCTGCTATCTCGCCGATGATGGCGGGCAGACGTCCGCCCAGTCGGCGAGCCAAGGCCTTGGCGCCCTCGGTGACCATGCATTTGGTTAAGGAGGCGTTAACGTTGTAGCCCGACAAATGATCGCCGCCAAAGGTGCACCAACCAAGCGTGATTTCGGACAGATCGCCGGTACCGACCACCAGCCCGTCATTATCGCCGGCAATGTCAAACAGAATCTGGGTGCGTTCGCGCGCCTGTCCGTTTTCATAGGTGGCGTTGAGGTTGAGCGGATCGTGGGCAATATCCTTGAAATGCTGATTGACGCTGTCGGCAATAGGAACAACCCGAATGGTAGCGCCAATCTCTTGCGCTAACTGCTCGGAAAGATTGCGGCTGTCTGTCTTAGTGCCAAAGCCCGGCATCAGTACGGCTATAATATCGCTTCGCTCCATACCCATGCGGTCACACACCGCTGCGCATACTAATAAGGCGTGGGCGCTGTCAATGCCGCCCGAAACGCCGATGACCAATTTTTTAAGGTGGGTCGGTTTGATGCGGGTGGCCAGGCCGTGGATCTGGGTGTCGGCCATATCGTCGAGAATACGTTCGCGATTGGCTTCGGGCAGAAGAGGATTTTTCGGAATGTGGCGATTGAGGCGTTGCCGCTCCAAGTTTTTGCCGCCCAGCTCGGTTGCCTCGGTCAGGTCCTTCGCCGGCAGCAAATCCAAATCGATATCGCGCACCAGCACAAGCGGCTCAAAGTCATATTGAAAACCGAGCGCGGTGCCGTTCTCAAAGATGCCGCCCAAATTTTTGTAGATGCCGTTATAGGTGGATTCTCCCATGCCCGACGCACACAGCACCAGCCCTGCGCCCAGCATGCGCGAGAGCGCCGAGATGCGTGCCCCCATCATGTAGTCGCGTGCCGGATCGGCCTTGACGGTGGTGGGAGCAGCCACCAGAGCGGCGGTGATGGGTTCGGGACAGCGGGAGGCATCCAACCCCGGCACAATCGCAATGTCCATGCCGTTATGCCGCACGATCGGGCGAATACGGATGGGTACCTCGCGTCCGTCGACGAGGATGCGCTGTTCGGTGTCGATCGCATCGAGTACGTCCGAATCGGCCGTTGAGGCGGCAAACATATGAATGCGTCCGCCCTTAATGACGGCAACGGCGCTGATGACCTTGCGTCCCACCGACAGGGGCAACCCCAACAGGAAGAGGGTGTCGGAAAGTTTATATAATTCGGCAAACTTAACGGCGGCGTTCATGCAGTCGCGCAACAGTGTTTTCTGTCGCAGCAGATGACCGCAGGAGGCACCGCACAAAGACAGCTCGCCGAAGACCATCACATCCGGTCGTGACGGCAATACCTTATCGGCGGCCACCGACATGGCCGAGAGGTTGGAATCCACGTCAAACGGGGTCAGCGGCGCCGAGATGACGGCACAGCGGGCGATATTGGTCAACATATTTTTCACCTCACTAAAAAAAGGATTGATAACGTTAAGAGGTTATGCTACAATATAATATAACATAATTTGCCGTTATTGCAAACGGCTTTTGTGTATTTTTTAATAATTTTTCGAGGTTTTTCATGTATTATTGCGATTATCACTTCCATACCAATAAGAGTTTTGACGCCAAAGATGATCTTTCGGAGGTGATCGTTGCCGCCGCCCAAAAGGGAATGGACGAACTTTGCGTCACCAATCATTATGAGTGCAGCGGCGATTTTGTCGATGTCAACAGCCCCGTATCGGCCATGCGGGAGAATTACCAACAGGCCGTTGCTCAAAACCAAACGGACGTTATCGTACGCTTCGGCGTCGAATTGGGCGAGCCGATACATAACCTGCCTTTGGCCGAGCAGGCGTTGGCCGACGGCAACTTTGATTTTGTCATCGCCTCCGTACATAATGTGCGTGGTTGTAAGGATTTTCATGATCTGGATTATGTGAACGATACCCTCGACGTGGAGTTTGAACGGTATTACGACGAACTGGAAGAAATAGTAGAGTGGGGTAAATTTGATGTGCTGGGGCATATCAATTATTTTGAACGTTATGCCGCTGCGCAGGGGGTTGCCCTGGATGCTTCCAAGTATTATCCTCGCCTCAAACAGGTCTTGACCAAACTCATCGCAAAAGGCAAGGGCATCGAAGTCAATACCGCAGGGTTGTTCACGGCCGTTGGCAAGACCCAGGCCGATGAAGGGGTTTTGCGGTTGTATAAAGACTTGGGTGGCAAGATCATCACCATCGGCAGCGATTCCCATCAGAAGGAGAATGTCGGTCGCGGCGCCGAGCAGGCGCAAGAGCTGTTGCGTCGCGTCGGTTTTGAAGAAATCACCGTCTACCAAGCGGGTATACCGCGCTTTGTCAGAATTTGAAAGGGGTATAGACATGGATAAAATTTTAAGCTTGCTGGTTAAGGATGCTCGGCTGACCGCTGCCGAGATCGCACAGCGTTTACAGATGGATGAAAACGAGGTGGCTTCTGCTATCGCCGCCTATGAAGAAACGGGCAGCATTTTGGGTTATCGCGCCTTGCTCGACCCCGAAAAATGTCAAGATGTGCCCGTGCGTGCTCTCATTGAAGTGCGCGTTATGCCCTATAAGGGTCATGGTTTTGAGCGTGTGGCTCGCCATATTGCTCAATTCCCCGAAGTGCGCAGTGTGTCGCTGATGTCGGGCGGTTTTGATCTGTGTGCCGAGGTCGAGGGCAGCAGTATGCATGAAGTGGCGCTCTTTGTGGCCGAGAAATTGGCGGCTATCGATGGCGTTATGGGTACGGCCACTCATTTTGTGCTGCGCCGCTATAAGTATGAGGGCATCCACTGCGGTCAGGATGAAAAGGATGAAAGAGGCTTTACCCTATGATCCATTACGATAGGCTGATAAATGAACGGGTACAGCGCGTTAAACCGTCGGGCATTCGTAAATTTTTCGATATTGCCGCCACGATGGACGACGTGCTCTCCCTTTCCATCGGCGAGCCCGACTTTATTACGCCTTGGGGCGTGCGTGAAGCCGGTATTGACTCGTTGGTTAAAGGGCATACCTACTATACGTCCAACGCCGGCATGCTGGAGCTTCGCCGCGGCATTTGTGAATATTATGCTCGCAATTTCAACGTGCATTACCCCGGGGAAGCCAACGCCTTGGTTACGGTGGGCGGCTCGGAGGCGATTGACCTGTGCATCCGCTCGTTGATCGGACCGGATGACGAGGTCATTATTCCCGAACCGAGTTTTGTCTGCTATGCACCGCTGACCGAGATCGTGGGTGGCAGACCCGTCGGCATCACCACTAAGGCCGAGAACGAATTTCGTTTAACGGCCGAGGAATTGCGCGCGGCCATTACCCCTAAGACTAAGCTGCTCATCTTGCCCTATCCCGGCAATCCGACCGGCGCCGTGATGGAGCGTGAGGATCTGGAAGCGATTGCGCAGGTTTTGCGCGGCACCGATATCATGGTGCTTTCCGACGAATTGTATGCCAAACTCACCTATGGCGGCACTCACGTATCCATTGCCTCGCTCGACGGGATGCAGGAGCGCACGGTGGTGGTCAATGGCTTTTCCAAGGCCTTTGCCATGACCGGCTGGCGCATTGGCTACGCCTTAGGCCCCGAGCCCATCATCAAGGCCATGACCAAATTGCATCAGTTTGCCATCATGTGCGCCCCCACCATGGCGCAGGAGGCGGCCCTGCAGGCCCTCTCGCCTGAGACCGATGCGGCCGTCGAGGAGATGGTAGAGGAGTATGATGCTCGCCGCAAAATGTTGCTGGCGCGCTTTAAGAAGATGGGCTTGCCCTGCTTTGAGCCCAAAGGTGCGTTCTATATTTTCCCCTGCATCAAGAAGTTTGGTATGACCAGTGAGGAATTTTGTGAAAAATTCCTGTATGAAGAGCATGTCGCCGTCGTGCCCGGCTCGGCCTTTGGCCAAAGCGGCGAAGGGTTTGTGCGCATTTCCTATGCTAAGAGCATGGCCGACCTGAACAAGGCCATGGATCGACTGGAGCGATTTTTATCAAAACTGTAATCAAAACACCCGCCAAGATCAATCTTTGTCTGGATATTACCGGCACCACCCCCGACGGCTATCACAGCCTGCGCACGGTGATGCAAACGGTGGGCCTGTATGACTATTTGTTGGTCCAAACGGGCGGGCGCGGTATTGCCTTATCGGGCAATCTGCGATACATTCCCTATAACCGAAATAATCTCGTCTATCAAGCGGCGTCTGCCTTTTATGAGGCGGCGAGTCTGTCACCGCAGGTGAGTATCTATATGATCAAACACATTCCCGTGCAAGCCGGCATGGGCGGTGGCAGCGGTAACGCGGCAGGCATCTTAGAGGGACTCAACGCCATGTACGGTTGTCCGCTTTCCTCGCAACAGCTTTATGAGATTTGCTTGACGCTGGGCAGCGATGTGCCCTATTTTCTGACGGGCGGCACTGTTTTGTGCGAGGGTAGGGGAGAGATCCTCACCCAATTGCCCGATATGCCCGATTGCTGGCTGGTATTGGTCAAGGGGCGCGAAGGGGTGTCAACCAAGGTGGCCTTTGCTGATATTGACGCCGACCCGTATCCGCCCGCTTTTGTGTGCGACGGTATGGTGCAGGCTATAAAGAATCAGGATCTATCAGGGATTTGCGCCCATTTGGGCAACAGCTTTTTACCGTCGGTCAGCAGCCGCTGCTCAACGGTTGCCCAACAGATGCAGGCCCTGTCTCGCTTCTCGCCTCACGTGGGACTGACGGGAAGCGGCAGTGCCGTCTTTGCTGTCTTTGACAACAAAGAGCAGGCCGTTGCCTGCCATCGCACCTTGCAGGGGGTCTACCCCTTTGTTTGTCTGACTCGTCCCGTAAAAGAGGGAACCATCATTCTAAAAGATAAGGAATAAATCATGAAACTCGGAATTATCGGCCTGCCCAACGTGGGCAAAAGCACGCTTTTTAATGCCATCACCAACGCCGGCGCCCAGTCGGCCAACTATGCCTTTTGCACCATCGAGCCCAATGTCGGTGTCGTCGACGTGCCCGACAGTCGCCTGACGGCTCTGGGTGAGATGTACCATCCCAAAAAGATCACGCCGGCCACCATTGAATTCGTCGATATCGCCGGTCTGGTCAAAGGCGCCAGCCACGGCGAAGGATTGGGCAACAAGTTCCTGTCGCATATCCGTGAGGTTGATGCGGTGGTGCAGGTGGTGCGTTGCTTCGAGGATGAGAATATCACCCATGTGGAAAACAGCGTGGATGCCGGCCGTGATATGGATATCATCAATCTGGAACTGATTCTGGCCGATATGGAAATGGTCGAGCGTCGGATTGATCGCGTATCCAAAGCCCTCAAAGGCGATAAGAGCTATGCTGCCGAACTGGATCTGTTGCAACGGGTCTATGCTCTGTTGGAAAGCGAGAAACCGGCGCGTGCCATGGAGTATACCGATGAGGAAAAGGCGCTCATCTCGCAGGTGGCGCTTTTGACCAATAAGCCGGTTATTTATGCCGCCAACATGGATGAAAAAACCTTTAAGGCGGGCATTGAAAACAATCCGCACTATCAAACGCTCTTGGAGCGCGCTTCGGCCGAGGGTGCCGAGGTGCTGCCCATCTGTGCCGCGTTGGAGGAGGAAATTACCTCGCTTTCGGCCGAAGATAAGGAGATGTTCTTGGCCGATATCGGTCTGGAAGAATCGGGTCTTGACCGCATGGTTCGCAAATGTTACAGCCTGCTGGGTCTGATCAGTTATCTCACGGCCGGTGAGGACGAGTGCCGTGCCTGGACGATCGTCAAGGGCACCAAAGCGCCGCAAGCGGCGGGCAAGATTCACACCGATTTCGAGCGTGGCTTTATTCGTGCCGAAACGGTTGCCTTTGAAGATCTGATGGCTTGTGGCAGCATGGTCGCCGCCCGTGAAAAAGGTCTGATCCGCAGCGAAGGCAAAGAATATGTTGTTAAGGATGGCGATATCATCCTTTTCCGCTTTAACGTATAAAGGAACGGCTATGGCTAACGAGCAACGGAACAATCAGCAATTGGAGCAGGAGGCGCCCACCATACCCCGCCGTCCTGACCTGTATCAGATCGACACGCGCGGTCAGCTGTCGTTGAAGGGCGAGGGTTGGAAGAGTTATCTCTATAAGCCGCAGTCGAAGGATCTGCCGCCTATGCCGCCCGCCGCTCGCCGTGCCTTCGGTTCGGTTTCGCCCGGCGCCCAGGAATTGATCCGCGGCGGATATCGCATCCCGCTCTTGGATACGCTGCGCGGTGCGGCCGTGATCATGATGCTCTTTTACACCCTGCTCCAAACTATATATAACTACGGCTTATTTTATGGGACGGGCTTTGGTAATCTGGTAGCCGCCATAGCGGGCGGGGAGAGCAGCCGCTATTGGATCTACGGCCTGCGCTGTCTATTTATCGTCATTTCGGGTATGTCTATCAATTTCAGCCGCCATCCGCGCCGCCGGCATCGACCAGATCTGTTACGGTGCCGCGATCGGGCAGAGTAAGCATGGCTATGCGCTCAGGCACGATCTTGGCGCTGAATTTACCCACTACAACGGGCTGCGCCAGCAGGGGCAGCGCACTGAGCAGCAGAGGTGCTATGCGGCAGTACATGGCAGTCGTGCTTACATGGGGAATCCCAGCCCGCCGGTTACCTTGCGCATTT